>CBDUUO010000023.1:0-15687 GCA_965370395.1 uncultured bacterium | reverse complement strand
GTTTCGTCCTTTAGAGCGTTTGTCAGAATAACGTTCCGATAGCGGTAGTTTGTTGGGTTTTCTCAGGGTTGTCGATAACGTCCAATATGGCCTGATCCAAACGCTCTAATAATATAGCGGTTGTCATGTTTGTAATAATTTTAAGCTGTTACACATTACATTTTTCCTTGTTAGCGAATCCGGCAAACGGAACATATTTATGACAACCGCTATAATCCCTGCTTTCATCAATTATTTGACATATTCATAACCATTATTTGACATTTTGTATACACTTCTTTGAACGGTTTGAGGGCTTATTGCCTCATAAGTATTTGAAAATTAATAGTTTATTTTTTCGATCGTGTTTTAGCATAATTTTTGCATCCTCTTGCTGAAATAAAATTAACACAATAAGGGAGTATTGGTCATGAAAAAGCAGTTGATTTTGTTTGTCGTTTTGTTGTTTGTGATCTCCGGATGCGCCGGGACACATGAAGCCGGCGAAAACCCAGTTGAGCGCATGGTGGATGATTCCACGATCACCACACGGATTAACCATGAAATGCTGAAAGACGACATCGTTAAAGCCCGGCAAATTGATGTCGATACCATCGGCGGCCACGTCACTCTAACGGGAGCCGTCGCTACCCGGGAAGAATCCGCCCGCGCTTCACAAATCGCTCATCGTGTGCCGGGGGTAAAGTCAGTCAACAATTATATTCAGATTGGTGAAAGAAGTTTTGGCAATGTCTGGGATGATAATGTGATCAGTAATAAAATCAAAGCCAAACTGATCGCCGAGCCCGAGGTGCGTTCTCTGAATATCGATGTCGACGTCTATCTGGGTGTTGTCATCCTTACAGGGGTCGTCAGCAGCCGGTATCAGAAGGATCGGGCCATTCAGATTTCCCGCAGCACCGACGGGACCGTCAAGGTCATTGATAATCTTAAGGTTCGGTGATCGATCTCTGATTTTCATTCGCCACAGACCACACAGACATACACAGACAAATCTTTTCCTCGGGCGACTCTGCCCGAGGAAAAACTGTATGCCCTGCGGGCAACAGTACTAACCATCTTAAGCTGTACTTTCAGGCAACTGAATTTAATCCATCTCATAAGGTTAATTGAGCACATATTTATTCTAATCGCGAAGCGATTGACAGTTTTTGTTCGGCCAATGTCGGCCGAACAAAAGGTTAGTGTGAGTCTGTGTGGGTCTGTGGCTAATTTAACCTGCGCCTTGCACTTTTCACATCAATTATTGAGCATCAAATTTTACCAATACTTAATACCGAATACCCAATATCCAGCACTCAATATCCACCTTTTTCCACTTCTCCGACAATTCGTTGCAACACCTCGCCGGCTTTATCCCGGATGAGCACATCACACATATTATCGCAGGGTGTTTCAGACAGATTGACGATGGCCAAAAAGGCGCTATTTTGTTTGGCGTAAATCGGCATGTGAGCTGCCGGCTGAACCAGCAGCGTCGATCCCACCACCAGAAAAAAATCACTTGTATGCGATAGCACGGTGGCTTTTTCCACTGCGCCCACCGGCATGGCCTGGCCGAATGAAATCGTATCGGGCTTTAAATGGCCGCCGCATTTACAATCTGGAGCCGGATCGCCGGAATCCAAACGTTCTTGAATTTTTTCGGTGGGCGTAATTTTGCGGCAGGTCATGCATCGGATGCGCCGGGTATTGCCGTGCAGCTCGATTATTTTTTCATCCGTAACACCCGCTTCCTGGTGAAGCCCATCCACATTCTGGGTAATTAGCGCCTCCAGCAGACCCATTTGGTCAAGCATGGCAATGGCTGTGTGCCCCGCATTCGGTTCGGCCCGGGTAATATCCTTGTAAAGTTCTTTCCATTTTCGCCAGTATTCTTCACGTGCCTCGCGGGCGCTCATAAACTCGTCAAAATAGACCGGGCGGAACTTGTCCCAGATACCGCCCTGGCTGCGATAATCCGGTATGCCGGACTCAGTGGAAATCCCCGCACCGGTGAATACAACGTTTTTACCGCCTTGTTTGATTTTTTCCGCAATCAGCGTTATTTTGTCTTCCATTGTATTATCGTATTCAAATTAAAAGTTATATGTGTCAGTCAGCTGTTAAGCGTTGAATCTGTCTAATTGGTTTGATTGGTTTCATTCGTTCCATTGGTTCGGTGTAATCCAGCCAATTCAACCAATGAAACAAATAAAACTAATCTAACAAATCGCCTTATCCTGAACCTCTGAACCCTGAACGCTGAACCTGAAAGCTAACAGCCGATACTCGGCTGTTAGCTTTCTTTGAACTCCGATATCAACTGCTGCAGTGAAGCTTTGGCATTGCCGAAGAGCATGCGCGTGTTTTGCCTGACAAAAAGGGGATTGTCCACACCGGCAAATCCGGCGGCCATGGAGCGTTTAAGGACCATCACGGTTTTGGCCTTGTCAGCGTTGATCACCGGCATCCCATAGATCGGACTGGAAGCGATCTCTCTGGCGGCCGGGTTGACCACGTCGTTGGCGCCGATAACCACACAAACGTCAATAGCCTCCATTATCGGGTTGACATCATCCATCTCCGCCAGCTGTTCGTAAAGGACATTGGCTTCGGCCAGCAGAACATTCATGTGTCCCGGCATTCGACCGGCCACCGGGTGAATCGCATAACGAACTTCAGCGCCGTTGTTCTCCAGAATATCGCCAAGTTCGCGAACTGCGTGCTGTGCCTGGGCCACGGCCATACCGTAGCCCGGAACAAACACCACTGAGCGGGCGGCCTCAAGGATAAAGTAGGCATCTTGCGGGGAGATGGGATGCGGTTCTCCCTGGACCTGCTGCTCGGCACCGGCTTCGCTCACCGCAGCCTGCAGCCCGCCAAACAGAACATTGGCCAGAGAACGATTCATGGCTTTGCACATGATGCCGGTTAAAACCAGACCACTGGCGCCAACCAGTGCGCCGGCGACGATGAGAACATTGTTGAGAATGATAAAGCCGGCTGCACTGGCTGCCAGACCGGAATAGCTGTTTAGCAGGGCGATAACCACCGGCATGTCGGCCCCGCCAATGGGGATAACCCCCAGCACGCCAAGGATCAGAGACAGGCAGATGATGATAATGAAGAGAACATATGAATGTGCTGCCGCCGGGTTAAATGAAAAGGTGACCCCGCAGATCAATATGGCCGCGATGATAATGGCGTTGACGATCTGCTGACCTTTGAAGAAAATCGGTTTACCCGATAGTCTTTCCGAAAGTTTGCCATAGGCAATCACACTTCCGGAAAAGGCGACGCCGCCAATGAGCACGGCCAGAAGAATGGCGATGGTGATAAAGAGGTTGCTCTCGGGCATACTGTGATAATTTTCCCAGCCGACCAGCAGGCTGGCCAGTCCGCCAAAGCCGTTTAAAATCGCCACCATCTGCGGCATGGACGTCATTTTAACTCTGCGCGCGGCAATTACGCCGATAAAGGCGCCGACGACCATGCCGGCGATGACCAATGAGAACGACAGGCAGCACTCAAACAGCGCCGAGACAACGGCAATCAGCATACCCAGGGCAGAGACCATGTTACCGCGCCGGGCACGTTCCGGTCTGCCGAGCATCTTGATCCCGATAATGAAGAGCACAGAAGCAACGATGTATCCGAAATTAATTAGAACTTCGGTATAGTCCGTCATTTCGGCTCCTCATCTTTACGTTTAAACATTGCGAGCATGCGATTGGTAACCAGATACCCGCCGACCACATTGATGGTGGCCAGAATAAGTGCAATCGTGCCCACGATGGAGGCCACGGTGTCGGCACCGGTTCCGGCTGCCGTGAGTGCCCCCACGATGGTGATGCCGGAAATGGCATTGGTTCCCGACATCAACGGGGTGTGCAATTGCGACGGCACTTTGGCAATCAGCTCCACACCCAGAAAAATGGCCAGAATAAATACGAAAATCAAAAGACCAATGGACATGGTATCAACTCCTCTCAAAACGTCTTTTTTGGAATCCTAAAAACGGTTGTTGGATGAATACCGCTTTATTGCCTTACTTAGCCTGGAGTATTGGAGTATTGGAGTGATGGAGTACTGCAAGGCACAGTTGAGATATAAGCCTCAAATTCGTCTTGATTTACATTACTCCAATACTCCAACACTCCATTACTCCCTTGCGATTTGCCTCTTTATGACTGATAATGCTTCCGGATCATCTCATTTACAATTTCGCCCTTATATGTAATCACACATCCCTTGATAATTTCGTCTTCAAAGTCCAGGACGAAGCGTTTTTCTTCTTCATTCCAAAATTCATCAATCAGCGCATGCAAATTGGAAGAAAACATCTGACTGGCGTTGACTGCCACCTCTCCCGGCAGGTTGGCCAGGCCGATGATTCGCACGCCATTCATATCAACTTCCTCATCCGGCTGCGAACCGGCGACATTTCCGCCGGTTTCCACGGCCAGGTCAACAAGCACCGATCCCTTCGACATGCCCCGGATCATATCTTCTGTGATGATCTGCGGTGCCTTTTTGCCGAATACCTGAGCGGCAGTGATCACCACATCTGAAGCCGCACAAATCTTAGCCATTCCTTCGCGCTGTTTTTGCAATTGTTCGGCGGTCAGTACTTTGGCATATCCGTGCTTGGTCTGGCCGGTTTCTCCCAGATCAATCTTCACAAAACGGGCCCCCAGAGATTTGACCTGCTCCTCGACCACCGGCCGGGTATCGAAAGCATCCACCCGGGCGCCCAGCCGTTTTGCGGTCGCAATGGCCTGCAGGCCCGCAATGCCGACTCCGATGACAAACACCCTGGCAGGCGCAATAGTTCCTGCCGGCGTCATCATCATCGGAAATATTTTGTCCAGGCGTTCGGCAGCGATAATCACCGCCACATAACCGGCTAAATTTGATTGTGAGCTTAACACATCCATTTTCTGCGCCCGGGTGATTCGCGGGATCATCTCCATGCTGATAGCCGACACGCCCTTTTTCATGAAGGCATTAATCAACTCCCGTTCGTTAAACGGATCCATCAAACTCACATAAATACTCTCTGCTTTCAGCAATGCGACTTCTTCCAAGGACGGTTTACGGATTCGCAGCACCATATCTGCTGTCTGAAACAATTTATCGCGGTCTGCAACCAGAGATGCACCTGCCTTTTGGTAGTCATTATCAGAGATGTTCAGTGCCTGTCCAATTCCGGTTTCTACCGATATCTGTGCTCCTTTTTTTGCCAGCCTGGCGACATGCTCGGGAATCAATGCCACCCGGGTTTCAGCGGGATGAATTTCCTTGGGCACGACAATATCCATAATTTGCTTTTATCCTTTCGAGATGATTTCTTTCAGGCTTGGCCGGATATCAAAAAGCCATTCGCAGGCAGGTCTTTTTGAAAACGGCATAATGAGCGGCAAAATCTGTGTCAAGTTAAGACTTATTTTCTTCTCAGTCAATCGACTCTGTCTGAAAAGCGTCGGATAGAATCTATCTTGCGGGCGTATTTTTCAAGGTTTTAAAAATTTCGAGGGTTTGCTTGCGGGTATCTTCCATGGTGCCTGAATTGTCGATAACAATGGTGGCCCGGTTCTTCTTTTCTTCAATCGGCATCTGGGAGCGGACCCGGGCGACGGCATCGGCTTCTGAAATGTTATCTCTTTTCATCAAACGCTTAATCTGGATATGCTCCGGTGCATAGACGACAATCACTTCGGATAAATCTTTGTGCATTTCAGCTTCAAACAGCAGCGGTATGTCGAGAACGGCAATCGTATCCGGACTGGAATTTTCCATATCTTTGAGCCGGCGGTTTGTTTCTCTTCTGACGTGCGGGTGCACAATCCGGTTGAGGAGCTGCTTTTTCCGAGGATCGTTAAAAATAAGATCGCCAAGTACGCTTCGGTTGATTTCACCGTTAGACAACAGAACGATTTCGCCAAAGTTCTCTACGATTTCCCGGTAAGCCGGCAGACCCTTTTTGACCACCTCACGGGCAATGCGGTCGGCATCAATTATTACGGCGCCGGCTTTTTTGAGTATAGCGGAAACCGTTGATTTTCCGGTTGCGATTCCGCCGGTGAGCCCGATAACCTGCACGGTTAACCTCCTAACCCGGACGAACCGGTTGGAGCGAAGCGGAAATCCCGGTTTGTCGGGGAATTGAAAATTGAAGATTGCAAATTGAATATTTGTGGATGTCGCTCGCGCAGCGCAGGCGCTTGCGCCGCGTGTCGCTCCGTCCTTTTTAAAAATATTTTGGTCATTGAAAAATTGGAATTTGAGATTTGTTTGGAATTTGATTCATTGGAGTTTGAGATTTATTTGGCCTGCGACGAGCTCAGTCGAGTCGAATTTGGTGCTTGAAATTCGGGATTTAAACGAATTTATTTTTGAAAAAGAAGATTTATAATACCAATCCGTGTTTAACAAATTACATAAGGGGCACCATACTTGATACCGCCATAATAAACTGCCGGGCTGGATTGTCAATATCGAACTAGAAACCGGTTTTAAACCCTGGTCGGGTACCAGATGCTTGCTTTTGACCGGTTGTGTATTACCATAAATTCATATGTTGGACAGATTATTTTACGAAACGAATATAACCGTTTCTGCGGTGACTCAAGGGAGGTGATTGCTATGGCAGAAGAAAAATTTAAGATGTCCGCAGACGTGTGTTCATATGTGGATGATGAGCGTAAGAATTTAAATCTGGAAATTTGCATACCGGGAGTTAAAAAAGAAGATATCAATCTGAAGATGCTTGATGACAGCTTCAGTCTCAACGCTCCCAGGAAAGACTTTGACTACGTTACCACGGCTGCTTTCTGCTGTGCGGTAAATGCCAAAGACGCATCAGCGAAATATGAAAATGGGGTTCTGAAGGTCACGGTACCTTTCAGAGATCCCATGGACGGAGCACATGAAGTGTCCATTAGCTAGACGTTAGAAGCGGGTGCCTGCCGGTATAGCGGGCATCCCTATCCATATTTGATACAAACCCAAAAAGGCAGGGTTCAGAGATGGCGCTGCCTTTTTTGGGATAAAAGGTTTCAGGTTTCGGGTGTCAGGTGTCAGCGGTCAGACGACAGAAGGCAGATGGTAAAAACTGAAAGATGAAGCACCCTATCTGACTTCGACTCGACTGAGCTCGTCGAAGGCTGTTTTCTGTCCCCCGTCATCTGTTTACTGATACCTGACACCTGAACACTGAAACCTTGTACTGAACCAATCAAACCAATATAACGTGTGTTCGACACCAGACACCTGGAACCTAAATATTCCTTAAACCTGACACCTGACACCTGAAATACGCCTTCTGATCCCAATTCCACCCTCTACTACAACGTGATATTCAGTATCCTACGTTGTGGTAATCCATCCTAACCATTTAATATTATTAAGCATAAAAGTTTTAAAAATTTAAAAAAAATATTTGACATTACCCACTTTCTTGACTACTAAAGTTGACAAACTTCCTGACTACCAGAGTCGACAAACTTCCTGACTGTCAAAGTCGAGAAAGCGACACGATGCTCATCACAAAAAAAAATCAATATGCTCTGCGGGCCATATTTGAACTTGCCAAACATAAAGGGAAGGGTCCCCAAAAAATTTCTGGAATTGCCAAAGCACAGGCGATCCCTGAAAAATTTCTGGAAGTGATCCTCAACCAGCTCAAAGGCAGCGGACTGGTTGATTCCAAGCGCGGCTTTTACGGGGGTTACTATTTAATTCGACCCCCCAAGAAAATCACGGTGGGGTATATTATGCGTTTTCTGGAGCGAGATGTTGGTCAGGTCGGATGTGTGGCGCGGGTTCGGGAAACCAATTGCCCCTTTAAAGGTGATTGCGCTTTTTTCCCCATGTGGAACCGGGTCAAAAATGCCATTTTCAGTGTTTATGATGAAACCACCATACAAGATCTGATCGATAACGAAAAAGAAAGCGTTATTTGTCAGTGAGAAAGTATAGGTGTCTGTATTTAAACAATTGTTGAATACAAGGAAGCAAAATATGAAGAGGGGAATAGCACGATTAAGCTGGACTGGAATCATACTTATTGTTTTTAGCGCTTCAATCTGCCTAACCGGTACCGGAATTTACGGGGCCAAGCGCCCATCGGAATCCGCGATTGAAAAACGGGCAGACAGCATTCGTCTTGATTCCATGAAGGCATTCGGCAAGCTGGAACGGCCGCCGGTGACATTTTTACACCAGAAGCACACCGAGGTACTTGAAAAGAAAAACAAGGACTGCACCACCTGTCATCTGGTTGAAAATAATTGCCTGGTCCCAAAATATAAGCGGCTTAAGAATACCGCCAAACAGGAAGTGATGGATATTTACCACGCCAATTGTATTGCCTGTCACAAAGAATTTGCCGCCGCCAGAGAGAAAAGCGGACCGGTGGTTTGCGGCGAGTGCCATCGGGATAGACCGGATCTTGTTTCCATATGGCAGCCGGTCGGCATGGACAAATCCTTACATTACCGGCATTCTAAAGCGCAAAACGAAAAATGTGAAAAATGCCATCATCAGTTCAATGAAATCACCAAGAAGCTATATTATGCCGAGGGCAAAGAGGGCACCTGCCGCTATTGCCACACAGACGTCACCGAAGAAAACCGGATTTCATTGCGGCAGGCGTCGCATCTTGCCTGTATTGATTGCCATCGCAAAACCCTGGCCAAATTCGCTGATGCCGGTCCCATTACCTGTGGCGGCTGTCATGGCCCTGCCCAGCAAAAACTGGTTGAAAAACTTAAAGTCGTACCCCGCATTAAGCGCAACCAGCCGGATACGGTCTTTGTGCGCACCTCCAAGTCCGGAATCAAGAATTCAACCCCGGCGACCCGCATGAAAATGGTGCCATTCAATCACAAGGCCCATGAGAATTATAATGATACCTGCCGGGTTTGCCATCACGCCGATTTAAACGCCTGTGCCCAGTGCCACACGTTGCAGGGTACTAAAGAAAGCAATCGAGTAACGCTTGAGGAGTCAATGCACCGTCTCAATGTAAATATGAGCTGTCTGGGCTGTCATGATTTGAACCAGCGTGATCCCAAATGTGCCGGCTGTCATGCCGGTATTGCCAGGACCCGCCAGCAGGATCCCACTACCTGTCAGGCCTGTCATATGGCGGATGTGACCCGGGTTGCCGAAAGCCTTCAATATACCGAAGAGAAAGTTCTGGCAGCCATGCTGCTTGACTCCCGCAACCCCGTAACCGATACCTTTGCTGAGTCGGATATACCGGAAAATGCCGAAATAAAGACGTTGATAAACCAATACGGGCCGGTGAAGCTGCCGCATCGCAAAATTGTACAGAGGTTGTTTAACAATATTAAAGATAACAAGATGGTGCGCTATTTTCATCGAGACAAAAACACGCTCTGTCAGGGTTGCCATCATCATAGCCCGGCGGCCAAAAAGCCGCCGAGTTGCGCCAGCTGCCACGGCCGGCCCTTTGATGAGCGGGACCCGTTCAAACCGGGTCTCATGGCGGCTTACCATCGCCAGTGCATGGAATGTCACGAGGCAATGGGCATTGAAAAACCGGTGGCAACCAATTGTATTGCCTGTCATCAGAAAAAAGACTAATTCTAACGCGGAACTGCTAGCAAGTGGAAGAGGTAATTATGTCGATCACACGCAGAAAGTTTCTTGGCTGGTTGGGTGCTGCAACCGGGGGAACGGCGCTGGGGAAAACCGCCAACGCGGCCTCAAACAAGCATTTTAGCGGTTATCCGAACAGCATGGGAGTGTTGTTTGACAACACCCGCTGTATTGGGTGCCGCAAATGCGAAGAAGGATGCAACACCGTCAACGAGCTGCCGGCTCCGGATCTACCGTTCGATGATCTTTCACTTCTGGAAACCAAACGTCGAACCACCGCCAAGACGTACACGATTGTCAATCGCTATGACACCGTCAGCAATGTCAATGTGAAGGGACCGCTGTACCGCAAAGTGCAGTGCAACCATTGCCTTGAGCCGGCATGTGCCTCGGCATGCTTTGTGCGGGCGTTTACAAAGACCCCCAATGGAGCCGTGATTTACGATGCGTCGGTTTGTGTAGGCTGTCGCTACTGTATGATTGCCTGTCCCTTTGAAATTCCAACCTACGAATACGATAAAGCCCTGGAACCGCGGGTTATGAAATGCACCCTGTGCTATCCGAGAATTGTAAAAGGGCTGCTTCCCGGCTGTGTCCAGGCCTGCCCGACAGAAGCGCTGACCTACGGCAAACGCACCGATTTGTTGAAGATCGCCCGTAAGCGTATCTCCAAATTCCCGGATCGGTATGTGGATCACATTTACGGCGAAAATGAAATGGGCGGTACCAGCTGGCTGTATCTGTCCGCGGTGCCTTTCAAAGAGGTCGGGATGCGCGAGGACCTGGGTATCACACCGGCACCGAAACTGACCTCCGGTGCGCTGCTGGGGGTGCCGATTGTTGCCGGGCTATGGCCGGTGCTGCTCACCGGCATTTATGCCATGTCAAAGCGCAAAGAGAAAATCGCGAATCAGGAAACGGCCCAGGCGGTTGAAGATGCCGTTGAGCAAGCCAACGCTGAAGCAGCGGCCAAACTTGCCAAGGAGCTGGAGCAAGCCAATAAATTTAAACAAAAAGAGATCGAAAACGCGGTTAAAAAAGCGCTTGAAGAGGCTGCCAAACCCAAAGAAGAAGACGTTTCCGATACGCAACCTGAAGAAGCTGATAAGAAGCCAAGCGAGGAGGAATCCTGATGTCTGATGAAGCTGCGACGACCCGCAAATCTTTTTTAACCCCGTTTAATTTGGTTGCAGGAATTATTGTCATATTGGGGTTAATTGTCACTGTCATACGCTTTACAGGAGGTTTGGGCGCAGTCACCAATCTGTCCGATTATAATCCCTGGGGGATATGGATCGGGTTTGACCTTCTGGTAGGTGTGGCCCTGGCAGCCGGGGGATTCGTTACCTCAGCGGCAGTTTACCTTTTCGGTATGAAAAAATACCATTCAGCGGTCCGGCCGGCGATTCTGACGGGGTTTCTGGGGTATACCCTGGTTGTTATTGCCCTGAATTATGATGTTGGCAGACCCTGGCGTCTGCCTTACCCGTTTATTGTGCAGCAGGGAACCACATCGTTGCTGTTTGAAGTGGCGGCCTGTGTTGCGCTTTACCTCGCGGTGCTTTTTATCGAATTTTCACCGGCAGCCATGGAATGGCTGGGCCTGAAGCGGGCGCGTCGTATTGTGGTTAAGTTAACGATTCTTTTAACGATTTTCGGCGTTATTCTATCGACCTTGCACCAATCATCGTTAGGCGCGCTCTTTTTGATCGCACCGGCCAAACTTCATCCGCTATGGTATTCGCCCTATTTACCGGTATATTTCTTTGTATCCAGTATCATTGCCGGCCTTTCGATGGTCATTTTTGAGAGTACCCTGTCACACCACTATTTTGCCGATAAGATGGATGAGGCCCATCTGAAGGGAAAAGATGCCGTTGCGCTGGGATTCGGCAAAGCCGCATCGCTGGCGCTGGCCGGGTATTTTATAACAAAGGTGATCGGCATATCGGAAGGCAATAACTGGCACCTGCTGGGAACCCATTACGGCCTCTGGTTTCTGGTCGAGCTGCTGGGTTTTGTGGCGCTGCCCTGCTTTCTGTATGCCGTCGGGGTGCGTGATAAAAATTTAAAACTGATTAAATGGACGGCTGCCTGGACCGTTCTGGGAATTATTGTTAACCGCTTAAATATTTCTCTGGTGGCTTTTAACTGGCATTTGCCATCCAGTGAACGCTATTATCCGCACTGGATGGAAATCGTCATTTCGGTTTTTCTGGTGACAGTCGGCATTATTGTTTTTCGCTTTATCGTTACCCGTATGCCGATCTTATATTCGCATCCGGATTACGAAGAACATTGAGAATATAGTTTACTTAGCCGTTTAAAGCCGGCTTCACGGGGTGGATACAATCTATATGGGAGGGATTGTATTCGAATAAATTCGAAATTCGAATCTCGCCTGATTTAATAAAATTGGCCGAAACAAATTCGAATTTCAAATGACAGAAATTAGAAACGTGGTTTTGAACATTTGAATTTTGAATTTTTGAAATTGTTTCGAATTTCGTATTTCGAGCTTCGTATTTTATCTCGGTTATATTAATACCCTACTTAATTAGCTGGCAACCGCTCAAATCATAGAAAGAATTTTAGAGGAAACATTATGGAAGGTACCATTCACACGTTGCAGGGATATATGCTTCATACGGAAAGCATCACCTACATTTTGATCGTCGGTGCGCTTTTGGGCATCACCTTTTTCTGGCTGTTTCTTAGTCAGCGGGATGATGATGAAGAATAGAATCCATCTCAAAAATGCGTCTAAGGGCCCATGGCTGTGTTGCGACTCGGCTCAAAATGCTCACATACTAACGTGTATGCTCCGCTTTTTCGCCGCCCCGCGCCTTGCCATGAACCCTGATCCACATTTTTGAGATGGATTCTGTTGGAGTTTTTTGTATTAGAATTTAGAATAGTAGGCGGTAATTAGGTCAATAAAGGAGTCACGCATGTATGAGTTTTTAATCGGCCCGATGGTATGGATATCATTTGGAATTTTTATTATCGGTCTGATTGTTCGGGGCGTGCGTTATATCAAAGGCCTTGATTGGAAACTTGACCGGGTCACTTACGGCGAGAATGTCTCCTATGGTGTCAAAGGGGCACTGCGGTCCATTTTATTCTGGATTTTTCCATACGGAACCCGAAGCTGGCGTAAGAATCCCTGGTTTACGCTATGGGTTTTTACGATGCATTTCGGTTTGCTGTTTACGCCGATTTTTCTGCTGGGCCATAATATCCTGTTGAAGGAAAAATGGGGCATCAGCCTCTGGACACTGCCCGAAGCCGTGGCAGACGGTTTTACGGTAATCGTTATCGTTTCGGTCGTCTTTTTAGTCCTGCGCCGCATTGCGCTTCCTGAAGTCCGGATAATCACCAACTGGTACGACTATCTGTTGTTGCTGATTGCCGTGTCGCCCTTTATTACCGGGTTTTTGGCCTATCATCGTGCGCCGGATTACTATTTTTGGCTGATGGCACACATTATCAGCGGCCACATCTTTTTAATTTCCATACCGCTCACCAAACTTTCGCATTTTTTACTTTTCTTTATGACCCGGGCGCAGATCGGCATGGATTACGGTATTAAGCGCGGTGGAATGAAAGGCAAAGGTATAGCGTGGTAAAATTTCACTTTGTGAAATTTTAATTTAATACAACTTGATGCTTTCGTAAAAAGTTTGCCAAGCTGTCATTGCGAGCGTAGCGAAGCAATCTCTATCAATATAGGTCTCTGAAATCATGGGATTGCTTCGTCACTTCGTTCCTCGCAATGACCGGCGATAGGACTTTTTGCGAGTCTGTCAAACTTAAATTTTGAAAATTCAGTTTAAACCATCATTTCATTATTCTCATTTTGCTGTTATATTCAGCTTTAAAGCAGTAAAATAAATTAATTTGTGGAGATCTATAGCCATGCCAGAAGGAGCACTTTGCAACAAAATACCGGTTACGACCAAAGAGCAACTCCAGGTCCTGTTGGCCGACAAAAGCGGAAAACAATACTATGGAGAAATGAATGAACTGGAGGTGGATCGCAAAGCCCTGTGGGGAACGATTCAAAAAAGTTTGAAATCACGCACCAAAACGTGGCTGGAGATTTGCTCTCACTGCGGCTTATGTGCCGAAAGCTGCTTTTACTATCTTGCCAACAATCGGGACCCCGAACAGGTTCCCTCCTACAAAATTCAAAAAACCCTGGGTGAGATGATCCGGCGCAAGGGGGATGTGGACAATGCATTTATGCAGATGAGCATGGATTGGGCCTATTCCAAGTGTACCTGCTGTACCCGCTGCGGTGTCTATTGCCCCTTTGGAATTGATACCGGCATTATGTTCAGTTATCTGCGAGGCCTGCTTTACGGGCAAGGTTTTGTACCCTGGGAAATGAAGATCGGCTCCGGCATGCACCGTATTTTCCGGGCCCAGATGGATATTACCAGCGAAGACTGGGTCGATACATGTGAATGGATGGCAGAAGAATACGAGGAGGACTGGCCCGGGTTGGAGATACCGGTGGATAAAAAAGATGCGGATATTATTTACACGGTCAACGCCCGGGAGCCCAAGCATTACCCGGAAGATATTGCCGAAGCCGCCATTTTGTTTCATGTGGCCGATGAAAACTGGACGGTTCCCAGCGAAGGCTGGGAGGAAACCAGCCTGGCGATGTTTGCCGGCGATTGGGAAGCCTGCAAATTACAGGTCGAGTCGGTATATGATGCCATGGAGCGCTTAAAACCCAAGCGCATGGTGGTTACTGAATGCGGACATGCGTATAGAGCCACGGTTATTGAAGGTCCTTACTGGGCCGGGCTTAAATCCGGCAAAACACCGATTGAAAGCCTGCATTATGTTGAATGGGTGGCCGAGGCCCTGCGCACCGGCAAACTGAAAATCGATCCGGCCAAGAAAATCAAAGAGCCGGTGACCTATCAGGATGCCTGCAATTACATTCGCAACGGCGGTCTTGCGGATGTAGCCAGAGAAATTATGAGTTACATTGCCGAGGATTTCCGGGAAATGACGCCGAACCGCGAACATAATTTTTGCTGCGGCGGCGGCGGTGGATTAAACGGTATCGGCCGTTACCGGGAACAACGTAACATCGGCATGAAGATCAAACGCGATCAGATATTGGCCACCGGTGCCAAACTGGTGATTGCCCCCTGCCATAACTGCTGGGATGCCATCCGGGATATGGAAGAAATTTATCACATCGGTATTCGCTGGTCGTTTTTAAAACCCATTTTGATCAGCATGCTCGCGGTGCCCGAACACCTGAAACCAAAAGAAGAGGAATAATTCAGAACTTAATGGAACCCTTTCACTTTCAAACCTACTTCTCAGACCAATTGAAACTCCTTGACAGTTCCCACGCCCGTTGCTATTTAAACTACTTTAACTATTTTCCATCCATAAATGGTCTTTTTTCCGCCGGGCTGCGTTCTCCGCGGGTTTGCGGCTGCGACGTACAGGAAGTACGTCTCGCCACAAACCCTTGTGCGGCCTTGCCCAACGAAAAAAATCCTCATTTATGAATTGGAAACTTGCTAGCGCCATCCACTATTCGTGGATGGACACTAACTAATTCAGGGGTCGGGGAGTTTTTCATTACAAGCTTGTCATTCCCGCGCAGGCGGGAGTCCAGAAATGTTTTGCTGACAAGGCTGGATGCCTGCCCCCATATGCACGGGGGCAGGCTCTGCGCGGGCATGACGGGAAAACACCCCGACCCGTCAATTATTAGACTCAAAACTCCAAGTGCTTCACAGGAGCATTGTTTGATGGTTGATTTTACCTACCGGGAAATGTTTCCCCTGAAAGATGATTCCACCGAATATGGCCTGCTGACTGCGGATCATATATTTCCGGCTGACGTTGACGGAGCCCGGCTTTTGCGGGTGGCACCGGAAGGCTTAACGCTCCTGGCCGAAGAGGCTTTTCGCGACGTATCGCATTTTTTGCGCGCTTCGCACCTGAAGCAATTGGCGGCCATATTCGATGATCCGGAGAGTTCTGCCAATGATAAAGTCGTTGCACTGGAGCTTTTAAAAAATGCGGTGATTGCCGCCG
>CBDUUO010000022.1:0-16044 GCA_965370395.1 uncultured bacterium | reverse complement strand
TTTATCTTTATGGTACGCCCGGCAGGATTCGAACCTGCGGCCTACGGATTCGAAGTCCGGCGCTCTATCCAGCTGAGCTACGGGCGCGTAACAAAAAATATTGGAAATTAAGCGGTTTTCAATTTCCAATATTTTTTATGGGGTGAGTGATGGGATTTGAACCCACGACCGCCGAGGCCACAACCCGGAGCTCTACCAACTGAGCTACACCCACCATAAAAATGAATTCGGAAGTTGGAATGCGGAATTCGGAAGTCAGGAAACCGCATTTTTTAAACCTACTCTAATTAACAAATCAGATCCTTCTTTTCAAGCACAAAAAACTTCGTAGCATCTAAAACCATTTGCCAATGCATTTGTCTTTTTTGCTATACAATTCGGTCGTTCTTTAAACTGACGGGTAAAATTTCTTTAGTAAAAACTAACTGTTGACGGGATATGCCTTCTCATATAATGGTTTCATGATTATAAATTTAAATAGGTAGGGGTGAGGCAAAAGTGAATCAGCTTTCAATTTTCGTAATCAGAGCCTTTGTGGGTCTGGCGTTTGCCGCTATCGTTACCCGAATGTTTTACGGCAGGATCAATTATGTGTATGTCGTGGGCCTGGCGGTCATAATGGTCGGGTTGGCGTATTTTGCGGAGTATCTGCGAAAAAGAAAAAAACCTTGATTTACAATTTATAACTAAGGAGTTTCCTCATTGAAGCAGATTATTCTGGGAACCGCCGGGCATATCGATCATGGCAAAACCAGCCTGATTAAGGCGCTAACCGGCACCGATACCGACCGATTAAAAGAGGAAAAAGAACGGGGCATTACCATTGAACTTGGGTTCGCCGCCCTGGATCTTCCCAGCGGACAGCATCTGGGTATTGTGGATGTGCCGGGTCACGAAAAATTTGTAAAAAACATGGTGGCCGGGGCTACCGGGATTGATATCGTCGTTATGGTCATCGCAGCCGACGAGGGCGTTATGCCCCAGACTCGCGAGCATATGGAGATTTGCACCCTGCTGGACGTACAATACGGAATGGTGGCCGTAACCAAAATTGATATGGTAGACGAAGAGTGGCTGGAACTAGCCCTTGAAGATATAAGGGATTTTGTCAAGGGAACCTTTTTGGAAGACGCCCCCGTCGCTGCCGTTTCTTCCACAACCCGCAAAGGCATACCTGAATTTATCGAGATCCTGGATGAACTCGCCGCCAAAATCCCCGAACGCCCCCCCTCTGATCTGTTCCGCCTGCCGATTGACCGCGTCTTTACCATGAAGGGTTTCGGAACCGTCATCACGGGCACCCTGATTTCCGGCCGGGTTCAGGTGGGTGATACGATCATGATATATCCCTCGGGAATCACCTCCAAAGTGCGGGGAATTCAGGTCCACAACAAAAGTGCCGGTGAAGCCAGAGCCGGCATGCGCACCGCCGTCAATTTCCAGGGTCTTGAAAAAGAAGCCATCAGCCGGGGGGAGGTGCTCTCTAAACCGAACACCCTGGAGGCAAGTTACATGGTGGATGTATCTTTTAATTATCTTGCCAGCAACAAAAAGCCGATAAAAAACCGCACCCGGGTCAGATTTCATACCGGCACCAGCGAAGTGCTCGGCAACTTAATTTTACTGGATCGCGAAGAACTTGCACCCGGTGAAGACACCGTTGTCCAGCTGCGATTAGATACGCCGGTGGCACTCGTTAAAGATGACCGCTTTGTCAACCGCAGCTATTCTCCCATATACACCATCGGCGGCGGAAAGGTGTTAAATCCCATCCCCTTAAAACATAAACGTTTCAAACCCGACGCGGTTGAAGGTTTAAAAGCATTGGGCCATCAAGCGCCGGAAGCCATCATTTTATTTCACGTCGAAGCCTCCGGTTACCAGGGGGTTTCCTTCTCACATCTGAAAATGATGACCAATTTGCCCGATAAACAGCTTGAAAACGTTCTTCAAGGATTACTGTCCCCAAAAACACTCATTCAGGCCGATAAAGAAAACCGCATTTATATTCACAATATCTGTTCTGAGAGGCTTAAAAACGACGCCCAGCGTCAGCTTGCCGATTATCACCGGGCCAATCCCCTCAAACCGGGTATGTCAAAAGAAGAGCTTAAAACCAAATTCCCTCCCCTTCTGACTTCAAAACTGTTCAACCTGACGTTGAATCAGATGATCAAAGAAAAAGAAATCGTTCAGGATGAAAATATCATACGCCTGGCTTCGCACGCGGTATCTCTTGGCGGCAAACAGGCTGATGTTAAGGATAAAATTCTGAAAACTTATCTTAACGCCGGACTTCAACCCCCCTATTTCAAGGAGCTTGCCAAATCTCTGGATACCGATGTCAAACGGTCGCGGGAAGTTCTCATGCACCTGGTGAATGAAGGAACCATCGTCAAGGTAAAAGAAGATCTGTACTTCCACTCTGAGGCCATAAATATCCTCAAGAAAAGATTGGTGAAATTTCTTGAGACGCAGGGAGAGATCACTACCCCGCAATTTAAGGAAATGACCGGTGTCTCGCGCAAGTACGTCATTCCGCTGGCGGAACATTTTGACTCGACCCACGTGACCCTGAGAGTGGGGGATGTCAGAAAGCTTCGCAAGAAATAAACATGGATGTGATGCTATCAAGAAAAGCCCTGCCCTGTTGTGTTAACGCGCAGTGGTTTTTAATGACTTTTATATAATTTCTTTTTTCGAGATCGGATATTATTTCTTTAAATGTCTTAATAAAATCAATCCTAAATTTTTCCTTAAATCCAACCAGATCAATTCCTCTAGTCATTCTTAAACCCAGATAAATGGCTTCGATCATTTGTTGTTCCAGTGAAAGTACTTCTTTTTCTGAAACAGGCAATTTGTCGGATTCAATGGCTTCGATATATTGGCCAACGCTTGACACATTCCAATAGCGCTGCCGTTCGATAAACGAATGCGCTGAAGGCCCCAGGCCAATATAGGGTACCAGGGTCCAGTACTTTAGATTATGTCTGGAAATATGCATTTCTTTATCTTCCCCGATCATGGCAAAATTTGATATTTCGTATTGAAAATATCCATTGTCTTCTAAAAAATCGATGGTGGTTTCGAAAAGCGCGCGCACGTTATCTTCAGCCAGCGCTTGAACCTGCCCTGCTTGCAGGCGGCTATGCAGGGGAGTTCCATTTTCATAGGTGAGCATGTAACAGGATAGATGGGTTGGATCGTATTCAAGGGCCTGCTTTAAATCCTCAAGCCAATCCGGTATAGACTGATCCGGCAAGCCGTAGATGAAGTCAAGCCCGATATTTTTAAACCCCGCACGGTTTGCATCCTGGATGACGGTGTGTGCTTCATTTACCGTATGAATACGTCCCAGAAAATCCAGATGTTTTTGCTGAAGTGACTGCACACCGATGTTTAAGCGATTTACGCCGGCAGTTCGGTAACCCGTCAGCTGATCCTTTGTCGCGGTTCCCGGATTGACTTCAATGGTGATTTCAGATTCCGGCAGTAAATCAAAATTATGGGAGATTGCGGTAACGATTTGGCCGATATCATTATAATCATAAACTGACGGTGTCCCACCGCCGATATACAGTGTATCAAAGCAAAGCCCTTCATTAGAAACCAGCTCCATCTCACGCAGCAACGCTTTCAGAAACCTCGGCTTCAGCGCTAAATCGGTTACCGAATAAAAATCACAATAGGCGCATTTTTTCACACAAAAGGGGATATGAATATATAATCCCGCATTCTGGCTGTACGATAAATTCATCTTCGCTTTAATGTTGGGTTTCGTAACCTCGACCCAACCTACTCATAACAGGGAGTTCGATGCAAAAGCTGCGCTTATAGTTCGTGGCTGGAAGCCACTCCCACGATTTCAGGAAGACAGAGCATGATTCTAAAAATGTTTTTTAAGAAATCGCCTCCGTTACAACGATGGATCGTAAATTAGAAAATTACCAGCCTCCGATAAGATGCAGATGCAAATGAAATATCACCTGCCCCCCGCCCTTTTCCACATTATACAGCAGCTTATAACCGGACCTTGCAACGCCATGTTCTTTTGCCATTTTTTTGGCCACCATAATCAACTCTGATAGGATCTCTTGATCTGCAGCGGTAAGATCATTAACACTGCGGATATGCTTTTTGGGCACAAACAGCAAGTGAACCGGCGCATGAGGATTGATGTCCTTAAATACCACCAGCGTATCGGTTTGGTATAAAATTTTGGTATTCGTTTGACCATGGGCGATCTGACAGAATATGCAGTCCTTTTCCATTCTGCAACAATCTCCTCTTCCTGCTATCAAATTACCAGTGCCCCTATAAGAATCTGTCATCTAAACGGAATATTCGGCCCCTGTCAAGCCATTCCCCTGAAGCCGTTTAAACCTCCATCTAACGTCCAATGTTGATTAAATCCCAAATAACAAAATATAAAATTCCAAGTTCCAAGCACCAAATTACAAATAAATCTCAAATCTCAATTTTTCAATGACCAAAACAGGTTTGATATTTTGAATTTCGGTCATTGTGATTTGCCCTTCGACTTGGCTCAGGGTGGTGAGCTTGTCGAACCATTTGATATTTGTGTTTTGTGATTTGGGATTTAAGAATCTTGGTGCTTGGAATCTTCTCAATTCAAGAACTCAACTGGATTAAAATATACACACGACTTTTGTAACATATTTGTGGGATATGACACTGATATGGGTTGGTTCTTTTCTGTGCCGGGCACCCAGGGCTAAAGAAGGAACGGATTTTCGACTTTCAGGCGGGTTGGGTAGAAAAAGACCATTTCCCTTTCAGGGTGGGAGATTTGAGCGCTTTTTTTAATTCATCGAGAAATCGAGCTCTCGATATTTCCCGGGCCCCAAAGCGGATCAGATGGGCGGTGGTTATCTGGCAGTCAATCAAATCAAATTCCAGCGCTCGCAGGTGCTCTACCAGCGCCACAAATGCAACTTTGGAGGCATTGCTGATATGCGTAAACATTGATTCTCCGTAAAAACATCTGCCCAGCGAAACACCATAAAGACCGCCGACCAGTTTGTCATCCTGCCAGGCTTCAACCGAATGCGCCAGCCCGGCTTCATGCAGGCTGCAATAAGCGGTAATTATTTCGTCAACAATCCACGTGCCTTCATCCGCTCCGGTCCGACTCTGGGCGCAGGCATTAATCACCGCTTCAAAGGCCTGATCCATGGTCAACTTGAATAGGCCTTTCGTAAGCGTCTTTTGCAATGATTTTGTAATCTTGAGTTCCGTAGGATAGAGCACCAGCCGCGGATCCGGTGACCACCACATGACCGGTTCATCTTGAGAATACCAGGGGAAAATACCCATTCGATAGGCGAGCAGCAGCCGCTCCTGGCTTAAATCACCGCCAACGGCCAACAGGCCTTCTCGCGGAGCAAGCTGGGCCACAGGAAATATTAAATCGTCGGATAGAAGGTAAACAGGCATTCAAATTGGGTATTGAGGGATTGAGGAATTCGGGGATTCAGGGATTTAGGCATTCAGGGATTTAGGAATTGATGGTCTTCTTCCGATTTTAATTCCTAAATTCCCCAATTCCTGAATTCCTAAATCACTAGATTCCTAAATTCCTGAATCCCCCAATTCCTGAATTCATGTTAACCATAATTAAATGAGAGTTGATCGCCGGTCACGTCAAGGGACACAAAACCGCCGTTTTGCAATTCACCGAACAGGATCTCATCGGAAAGCTTGTCCTTGATTTCGGTCTGGATCACCCGGCTCAACGGTCTGGCACCGTATGCCGGATCATGGCCTTTTTTCGCCAGCCAGGTGCGCACCGCGGGCGAAATCGTCAGGGCAATCTTTTTGATGGTCAGCTGTTGATTCAGTTCGGCAATGAACTTGTCCACGATCATTTCCATGATCTCCAAGTCCAGGGCATTGAATGTAATGGTTTCATCCAACCGGTTTCTAAATTCGGGACTGAACAGTCTTTCAATGGCCTTTTTCCCCTTGGATTGAGCGTCCTTGAGGGTCTGGCCGAAACCGATGTTGGCCGCGCTCATCTCCCTTGAGCCGGCATTTGAAGTCATCATCAGGATGACATTTCTAAAGTCCGCCTTGCGGCCGTTATTGTCCGTTAAGGTGGCATGGTCCATAACCTGAAGCAATATATTAAACAGATCCGGGTGGGCTTTTTCAATCTCATCCATCAACAGGACAGAATGGGGGTGTTTGCGGATGCCGTCTGTCAGCATTCCGCCCTGGTCAAATCCGATGTAGCCGGGCGGTGCACCGATCAGACGGGCGACAGCGTGCTTTTCCATATACTCGCTCATATCAAAACGCATGAACTCCACACCCAGAATGCGGGCCACCTGCAGGGAAACTTCGGTTTTGCCGACACCGGTGGGCCCGGCAAACAAAAAACACCCCACCGGCCTTTCCGGTGACCCCAGTCCGGCCCGCGACCGTTTAATAGACGTCACCAGGGCGCTGATGGCATCATCCTGCCCAAAAACGACTTTCTTTAAATCCTCTTCTAAATTTTCGAGCTTGGAGCGATCGGAGGTGGATACGCTCACGGTCGGTACACGTGCCATTTTAGCAATGATTTTTTCAATATCGGCAGGATTAATCTTTTTGCGGCGTGTTGATCCGGAAAGCCTGATAAAGGCTCCGGCCTCATCAATGACATCGATGGCTTTATCCGGTAAAAACCGATCTCTGAGATATTTAGTGGACAGCTCGACCGCTGCCTTTAAGGCCGCATCCGTATAGGCAATTCCATGGTGTTCCTCATAGCGGGATCGCAGGCCCTTTAAGATTTTAATGCTTTCAGAAACCGGCGGCTCCATAATTTCAATTTTTTCGAAGCGCCGCGAAAGCGCGCGATCCTTTTCAAAATGATTCTTGAACTCTTCAAAGGTTGATGAGCCGATGCAACGGATTTCACCGCTGGCCAGAACCGGTTTCAAGATATTGGAAGCATCCATGGAACCGCTGCTGGTGGCCCCTGCCCCGACAATGGTGTGAATTTCATCGATAAACAAAACGGACTTGGGTTTCTTTTTCAGTTCGGCAATAACGCCTTTAAGACGTTGCTCAAAATCACCGCGAAATTTCGTCCCGGCCAGCATCCCGCCCAGGTCGAGGGAAAAAATCTCCATGCCTTCAAGCAGATCGGGGACCTCGCCCTTCTGTATTTTCTGGGCCAGGCCTTCGGCCATGGCGGTTTTCCCCACACCGGGATCGCCGACAAAGACCGGATTGTTTTTGCGCCGGCGGCAGAGTACCTGCATGGTGCGTTCCAGTTCCGCTCCCCGGCCGATCAGTGGATCCAGTCTCCCCTCGGCAGCCAGGGTGATAAGATTAAGTGTAAAAAGCTCTAGCGGATTAGACTTTTGCCTGCGGTCTCTTTCTTCTGTACCGGGCCGCACCAGTCCACCGGAATCATCCGTAAACTGATCTTTCGCAACACTGTGAGAGATATAGTTCAGAACATCCAGGCGCGTAACGCCCTCGGAGCTTAAAAAGTATTCAGCGTGCGAATCTTTTTCAAGGAAAATGGATGCCAGAACATCCGCAACGGCTACCTCCTGCTTTTCAGCTGAACGCGCATGATTAACCGCTCGCTGGATCACCCGTTGAAATCCGATCGTCTGTTGCAATACATAATCATTGTCTTTCGGAATCCGCTCGATTTTTTCCTCAAAAAAGTTTTCAAGCGAATCCAAAATATTCTCCACATCGCCTCCGGAGTTTTCGATGATTTCAGTACCGGTGGTGTCATTAAGAATGGCGAATAAGATATGTTCAATACTGACGTACTCATGACGCCTTCTTTTCGCCTCCTTAACAGCAAAGCCGAGTGTTGCGCTAAGTTCCTTGCTGATCATAATCTACTCTCTTTCAGATGTACATTTAAGCGGAAAACCTCTTTCACGAGCCAGGGCTTCAACTGTATTGACTTTGGTTTCCGCGACTTCAAAAGGATATATCCCGCACAGCCCGACACCGTTAAGGTGCACATTTAGCATAATATGCGTCGCGTCGGTTACTGATTTGTGGAACACAAATCGGAGAACTTCAACGACAAAATCCATGGTGGTGTAATCATCGTTCAGAAGCAACACCTTATACAACGGAGGTTCCTTGACCTCTTTGCCAGTCTGTGAACGAACACCCTCTTCCAATTCGGGATTAAATTCACCCATGGATACGTTCTCCCAAAAAATCTTCAACCTGATGCTCAGCGAATGACATTTTAAGGTGCTGCAATTGGTTGGTCCAGACTGGTTGATGCTTTTATAATAATCATCTAAATCCTGGCTTGTAAAGGGCAGCAAATTAATTTTGTTATAATAGATGCTACCGGCCGCAACATTTTTTATATTTCTTACCACTGCCGCACGGGCAGGGCGCATTGCGACCGATTTTTTTGGTTTTGCGCTGAGCCGGTTTTGGCTTTTCAGGTCCCTCACCGCCTGAAAATACCAGTTTCTGCTCTTTGGACTGTCGCAGATCGTCTATTTTTTTGGGCTCTTCAATCTGGATGCGAAACAGGATCCCGAGGGTCTCGTCTTTAATCCGGGAAATCATGTTATTAAACATCTCAAAGCCTTCTTTTTTATAGACGATCAGCGGATTTTGCTGGGCATAGCCTCTCAAACCGATACCTTCTTTAAGATGATCCATGGAAAGAAGATGATCTTTCCAGAGGTTGTCCACCGTTTGCAGCATGACCACCCGCTCCAGTTGTCTGAAATCTTCAGGGCCGACGGCCGTTTCGCGTTGATCGTAAAGCGTGCTGGCGGTGTCAAAGATCAACTCCGTCAAACCGTCCCGATCGAGGTCCTCCAGCGTGTCCGCATCAAAACCGTTTAAATGGAAGTTAAACTGTTTAAAAACAGCATCGCGAATGCCTTTTAAATCCCATTCTTCGGGCAGGGCTTTCTCTCCTGCAAAGGCATCGGCGATTTCTTCGGCTTTTTCCCGGATCATTTCAACAATCGCGGACTTTAAGCTTTTGCCATCCAATGCTTCGCGGCGCTGCCGATAAATAACCTCCCGCTGCTGATTCATGACGTCATCATATTCAAGCAGCTGTTTGCGAATTTCAAAATTGTGCCCTTCCACTCGTCCCTGCGCATTTTCAATTGCCCGGCTGATCATATTGTGCTCGATAGGCTCCCCGTCCGGCATGCCCAGCTTCTCCATGATGCCGGTAATCCGTTCACCGCCGAAAATTCGCAGCAAGTCATCTTCCAGCGCCAGGTAAAAGCGGGAAGAACCCGGGTCTCCCTGTCTGCCGGAGCGTCCCCGCAACTGATTGTCGATCCGGCGGCTTTCATGTCGCTCGGTACCCATGATGTGCAGCCCGCCGCAATCGGTAACGCCCTCTCCCAGCACAATGTCGGTGCCGCGACCGGCCATGTTGGTCGAAATCGTAACCGCGCCCCGCTGCCCGGCCATGGCAATGATCTCGGCTTCTTTTTCATGATTTTTCGCATTCAGCACGGAGTGCTTGATGCCCCGTTTTTTCAGTTTCTTGCTGAGGTCCTCGGAAACATCAATTGAAATCGTGCCCACCAGAACCGGCTGCCCTTTGGCATTCAATTCCTTAATTTCATCTAAAACCGCATCAAATTTATCTTTGCGGGTTTTATAAATCGCATCCGGAAAATCCCCGCGAACCATCGGCATATTGGTGGGAATCACCATCACATCAAGATTATAAATCTTTTTAAACTCCGCCGCTTCGGTATCGGCCGTACCGGTCATACCGGCGAGTTTATCATACATTCGAAAATAGTTCTGAAAGGTGATGGTGGCCAAGGTCTGGTTTTCATTTTCAATTTTAACGTTTTCCTTGGCCTCCAGTGCCTGGTGCAGCCCTTCGCTATATCGGCGACCGGGCATCAGGCGGCCGGTAAATTCATCGACGATGATCACTTCACCATCTTTGACAATGTAATCAACGTCGCGTTTAAATAAGGTATGGGCTTTGAGGGCCTGATTGATGTGGTGCAGCAGTTCGATGTACCGGGGATCAAACAAATTATCCACTTTGAGCAGCTGCTCACACCTGGCAACGCCTTCATCGGTCAGGGTTGCCGAACGCGCTTTTTCATCGATGCTGTAATGATTAGCGGCGGAAAGTCGCGGAATCAGGCCGTTGACCTGATAGTATAGATCGGTTGATTTTTCCGCCGGACCCGAAATAATCAGCGGTGTTCGGGCCTCGTCGACCAATATGCTGTCGACCTCATCGACAATGGCAAAGTTGAGCATGGGTTGAACCAGCGAATTGTGATCAAACTTCATGTTGTCTCTGAGATAATCAAAACCGAACTCATTGTTGGTTCCATAGGTGATGTCGGCCGCATACGCCGCCTGGCGTTCGGCATCGTCCAGCCCATGGACAACCGTGCCCATTGATAAACCCAGGAATTGATAAATATGACCCATCCATTCGGTGTCGCGACGGGCCAGATAGTCGTTTACCGTAACAATATGCACGCCTTTTCCGGTCAATGCGTTCAGGTACGCCGGCAGCGTGGCCACCAGGGTCTTGCCCTCACCGGTTTTCATTTCTGCAATTTTGCCCTCATGCAGCACAATCCCGCCGATCAGCTGGACATCAAAATGCCGCATTTTCAAAGCCCGTAACGACGCTTCTCTGACAGTCGCAAAGGCTTCGGGCAAAAGGTCATCCAGGGGTTCGCCCTGATCGATGCGCTCTTTAAACTTCGGGGCCTGAGCCCTGAGTTGATCATCGCTCATGGCCTGAACTTCAGTCTCAAGGGCATTGATGCGCTCAACCAGAGGCTGTAGCCGCTTCAAATCCCGTTCGTTTTTACTTCCAAAAACTTTGGTCAATGCATTTAATATCATCTCTGGGGTGTTACCTTCCCGCTAGGTTTAACCTAAATTGAGCGCAACGACATCTTCCTTGTATCTGCGACAATCCTCCAGAGGCGGATCTTCGACCTCGACAATCGCTCAACTTAGGTTTAAGTATGAAAAATTGATCTCCTGGGCTCAATTATACCAAATTTCGGATTTCTCTCAATAACAAATTTAAAGGGCTGGGGTTTCAACAAACACCGCCATGGATAGGTTCGACCCCGCATGCATCCGGAGCTCATCTCCATTTAAATTTGATGCCCAGCGTAACTAATATAAACGCAGTGAGCATCAAAAACAAGGCCAGACGGTTTAAATTGAAACGAAAAGAAACAGAATTCCTCCAAGCGGATGCAATTGCCGCTGCTGATCCGGGCCAGCTTGTGGGCAGATAAGAAATGGACCGTTATGGGAGTATTAATTCAGGATGTACTTAAATGGATTTACCGGAATCCCGTTCAGGCGCACTTCGTAATGCACGTGCGAGCCGGTACTGCGGCCGGTATTTCCAACCAGAGCGATGGGTTCCCAGCGTTTGACTTTTTCACCGCGTTTCTTCAAAAACTTCTGGCAATGCCCGTAACGCGTAACCATTCCATGGCCGTGATCAATAATAACGGTTTTGCCCAGAAGTCCTTTGCGACCGGCATAGATTACCACGCCATCAGCAGTCGCCATAATCGGTGTGCCTTCCCGGGTGGAGATGTCATATCCTTGATGAAACTCTCTTTGGCCGGTAAAAGGAGATTGCCGGAACCCGAACTTGGATGTCACCCAGGATTTTTCCCCGCGGGAAATGGGACGGATAGCGGGGGTGGAAGCCAGCAGGTTTTGCTGGTCTTCTAAAGATTTGAGGAGGGATTCGAATTCATCCTGTTGATGAATGGAAGCGTGATTGAGCTCATCAATCTGCTCATGCATATCGCGCATCAAACTGTTGTGTTTTTCCATCAAGGGCAATTGGGCGTCCAGATCTCCAGGCATCGAACCGCCAACACCGAAAATGTTGTTTGATTCGTCGGTTTTTTCGATATTGGCGATGATGCGTATTTTGGTCTCAAAATTGTTCAGCGCCACCAGCTTGTTTTTTAATGAATTGATCTCATTGGCGAACTCTTGAATCTGCTTGCGTTGATTTTGAATTTCGTTCAGTTCATAGGTCAGATGAATTTCGCGGTTTTTCAGGTGCACGGTGGTTTCTTTAAGCTGGAAATAATCGTAAATGACATAGCCAAAGAATATCAGGCAGGCGGCAAGAAAAACACTGACCAGACGAATAGAAGTCTTTGAGGCGCAGATTTGTTTGGCCGACGCCCCGCTATTGCTGAGTATGACAAAAGAGACTTTCTTTCGCATGACAGTATCCCTTAAAACAAATGATGAATTAGCCAGGGTTATTTAGACGATCAATCTCCTGCAAAACAAGGGTTAATCGAATTCAACTGGAATTAAAAAATGCGTATTGGCGAATGACAGCCTTTGGTTGCATTTCGGAATTTTTGGTATCATATCCCAAACAGGCCTGTCAAGGGTGTAAGCCCTCTTATTATTCAGTTCGACTTTGCAGCCGTTTTTGAACCCCATCACAAAGCAAACGCAAAAAGAACGCTCCTAAGCGAAATCCCCCAAAAGCGTCCTCATTACAAATAGTCGGTAACCTGGCAGTCTTAGCCCGCTTGGCTTTAGACCCATGGCTTTGCGTCGCCATCTTTCGGTGACTTTGCTTTTACAACTTATCAAATTGTCCTAAAAAATAATATATTAGAGACCAATTTATTTGTCAATATATAAATAGTTTAATCTATTACCTATATCGGCTTACTCTACCTGAACTTTAGCTTTTTTTTAATTTTGAAAAATAGTTAGTCCAAACCCAGTTTGAACTTTACAGACTTGAGGGTATTTTTCATCAACATGGTAACGGTCATGGGCCCCACACCGCCAGGCACCGGCGTGATCCATCCCGCAATTTCTTTGGCTTCGTCAAAATCCACATCGCCCTTCAAGATGGCGATTTTCTTTCCGGTTTTTTCGCTGATTTTCTCCCCGACCCGGTTGACCCCTACATCAATCACACAGGCACCCGATTTGATCCATTCGGGTTTGACCAGACCCGGAACACCGGCAGCGACAATTAAAATATCGGCCCGCTGGCAATGGGCGGCCAGGTCCCTGGTCCGGGTATGGACGACGGTTACGGTTGAATTGGCGCCATCGGCTTTTTGCAGCATCATATTGGCAATCGGCTTGCCGACGATGTTCGAGCGACCAACGACAACCACCTCGGCGCCGCTTGTCTCCACTCCGGCGCGTACAATCATTTCTTGAATCCCGGCCGGGGTGCAGGGCGGAAATTTGACTTCCTTGCCGCCAATCATCAGGCGGCCCACATTTACCGGGTGGAATCCATCCACATCCTTGTCCGGATCGACGGCATTGAGCACCTTTTTTTCATCCAAATGCTTTGGCAGCGGAAGTTGAACCAGGATACCGTGAATGGAATCATCGTGGTTGTACTTGTCGATTAAGGCCAGCAGAGCTTCCTCGGAAATATCTTCGGACTGGCTGTCTTGAATCTCTTTAAAACCCAGCTGATTGGCCGTTTTGATTTTCAGCGTTACATAAGAAATGGAGGCGGGGTTTTCGCCGACCAAAATGGTCACCAGGCCGGGAACAACGCCGTGCTTTGCCTTGATTTCTTTAACTTCATCTGCAATTTCTTTTAGAATCTTCTCGCGGATCTCTGTCCCCTTAATCAACTTTGCTGTCATCTTAGTCCTCCTTTAGGCACGAATATAGTTATTGGTTATTAGTTATCCGTTATTTGGTTAAAATATCCGATAAATACAAAACATTCCTACTTAAAAGTCAACCACTAATAACGAATAACAGATAACAAATAACTGAAGATCAGAGCGGATACGGTATCGGGGTCAAACCGGTTGTTTCATCCAGACCCAGCATGATATTCATATTTTGTACCGCCTGACCGGCAGCGCCTTTAACCAGGTTATCAATTGCGGAAATGAGGATAAGGCAATTGGTGCGTTTATCCAGTTCAAATCCGATGTCGCAATAATTGCTTCCTTTCACATGCAACGTATCGGGTACGCGTCCTTCCGCACATAAGCGCATAAAAGCGTGATCGGAGTAGGCAGCCGTTAGGCAGTTTCGAATATCCTCGGTCTGAACCCCCTTGACCGGGGTCGCATAAATGGTGGTCAGCATTCCACGGCTCATGGGAATCAGGTGCGGTACGAATGTCAGCTGAACCGGCTGTTTGGCTTCACGGCTCAGGATGGCATCCATTTCTGCATTGTGGCGATGGCTGGCCACTTTGTAGGCCTTAAAAGATTCATTTACTTCACAGAAATGACTGGTTATTGAAAGCGATCTTCCCGCACCGGATACCCCTGATTTTGAATCGACAATCAAGGTGTTTAGATTCAAAAAGCCGGCTTTCACCAGCGGAATCAACGGCAGCAGGGCACTGGTGGGGTAACATCCCGGATTGCCGATCAGAACGGCGGAGCGAATGGCTGCAAAATAAATTTCACTTAAGCCGTAAACCGCTTTGTCGAGCAAGTCTCTGGCGGTATGCCGCTGGTAGGCAGACTCATACACAGCGGCATCATTAAATCGAAAATCAGCTGAAAGATCCACCACGCGAACATTCCGCTTGGCAAATTCCGGAACAAGCGTCATAGGCAGCTGATGCGGCAGCGCCAAAAATACGATATCCGCTTTATCGCATACCTTTTCGACCACCAGCTCTTCACAGGCCAAATTAACGCGCCCGGCCATCGCCGGGTAGATCTCGTCAAATTTAACTCCGGCAAACTGCCGGGAAGTCAAGATGCTCAATTCCACCTGAGGATGCCCGCAAAGAATTCTGACCAGTTCAGCCCCCGCATAACCGCTGGCACCCACGACTCCAACCCGTATCATAAAACCCCCTATGACAGATTTCAGTATGAAGTAAGATTTTTAACAGATAAAAGTGTTTCCTTCAAGGAGATTCGCCCGGGGGAAATTGATGATCGGGCCTGTTGTTTATTGCGCTCTAAAGTAATTGTCAAAAATATGTTCCGATTGACTTAGCGAATCTTTCAAAAGTCATTGCGAGCGAAGCGAAGCAATCCCTCAGGTTTTCCAAAAGATTGCTTCGTCGCTAGGCTCCTCGCAATGACAGATTATCGGAACAAATTTTTGCCAACCGCTCTAAAGGGGCACACGGCTACTTGGGGGGCATCGCAGGAGTCGTATCTTCTAAAACGAGTACCCAACCGACTTTACCTGCAGAAAGCAGGATGGCCGATACGGTGGTACGGATGGACCGATCGTTAAAATCTGCCAGAAAACTAATTTTGGTCCTTGCAGGCAGCTGGACTACCTGGTTGAGTGCGTCGCCCAGTTTTGGCCTGGCCGCAGCGGGGAATATGTCAAGCACCGGGCTGTTGAGAACTTCTGTCGGGGATCGATCCACAATCTCAAAAGCAACCGGGTTGACATTAACAATTCGCGCATCCGTATCGACCACAACAACGCCCACTCCCATGTTTTCGATAACCGCTTGATGAAACTTCAGGACCTGCAACAATTCCACGGCGTCGCGCCGGGGGTACACACCACCGGTTTGCATTATTTTTATTTCGCCGGACTTACATTCCGGCTGGGTTTCGATTTCAGCCATAAACTGGTTCAGCTGAACGGTCAGCTTGTCAATCGGCCCTTTGGCCATATAATAATCGGCGTCGATTTCATTCAGAGCGCCGAGTTGTTCGATCATCACGCCCGATAAAGCGACAATGGGAAAATGATTGGGCCCATATTTGAGACGCACGAAATCAATGAATTGGCTCCCATCGACTTTGGGCATCACCAGATTCACAAACATGATATCATGGGGATGGTCCGGCAGTTTGGATATACCATCTTTGCCGTCATAGGCTTTGGTGACCGCGTATCCCCGCTTTTCGAGCAATTCGCTGACAAACTCTACAAAAAAATAATCCGCATCCACAACCAACGCTTTTTTTGACATTGCTTACCTCTTTTGGGTTTACACGATACTCACCCGGCGCACTTCACGCATATCGGTGATCCCCTCAAAAACTTTATGAACGCCGTCCTGCTTCAGAGTGGTCATCCCGTCTTTGA
>CBDUUO010000021.1:0-16167 GCA_965370395.1 uncultured bacterium | reverse complement strand
TGTGATTGGCAAATCAAATATACATTTTCCCGATATGTTAGATTTAGGCACGAAATCTCTAGTTTTAGGCAGGCTGAAATTTATTACATTAGCTTATGCATTATGGCGGTGATCCATAAAAGTTGGACAATTTGCTAAGCTCTTAGTCACATACCAAGACAAAAGGATCTGACCGTGAGCAAAAAGCGAAAAAAGTACAGTCCAAAATTTAAAGCTAAAGTGGCACTGGCTGCTGTCAAAAATAAGATGGCCATCGCCTAATTGGCAGCGCAATGTTGCGATGGATATGGGACAGCCACCCATAGTGAAACAGCCCGGGCAATTTCTCCAAAAGAAAATTGATTCTGATTTATGTCCTGTTCTCGTATGCTTTTATGATTTGATCGACTTCATATTCGATAAACCCCCCAAGAGATTCGGCTTGTTCCGGCGTCATCACCGGAATGTCATCAGATAAATCCATTAATTTCTCTTCTGCGATCCCGGTGGTTCTGCAGATCATAAACATATCGACTTCACCATTTCCCGCTTTATAGCCACAACCACCGGCAACTCCCAAAAAATCACCATTTAGAAAAATGGGAACCGCAAGTTTCATCAACCCGGCATCACATTCGGCGACCACCGCTTTATGCGACCGTTGCGCCTGGGCAGCTATATTTTGATGGGCGACGGCACAAATATAGTTCTGACCCTTTTCATCGGCTTTGATGACCGGACAGAGTTTGTTGGCCCATTTTTTAAAATTCGTAATGCGCACCCCGTCGACATCGAATACGGAAGCATTTAGACCGGAGCGTTCATTGATTTTTTGTTCGAGTTCAATCCATATTTTTAATGGTGCGATGTCAGTAAGTTTCATTGATGTTGTTCCTTAAGCAGTAAAATAGCCCGGCAAATCATGCCGGGCTAAGTGTCTGTGTTTTGTTGATGGATAAGTCAGCCATATGCCAAATACGGATGATCGCGCAACCGATCTTATCATTTAGAAACCCAGCGTGCTCGCACTCGCTTCCGCTTCCAAATGTTCTTCCCATTTTTTGCCCCACAGATCCGGAACAGTTTCTTCAACTTCCACCATGGAGTCCCAGGATATGTCGAGTTCAGAAAATATCGATTTCAAGGTGTCTCCATTCGGAGCAAGCCCAACGCAATATCGGATGCCTTTTTTTTATTATAGCAGGTCCGTATCCATGAAGCTGTTTCCACATTCGCCAGTTTTGCCCAGTTTTCTTCCACTTTTTCCCAAGAAACATCAGGATTAATATGGGTTACCATATATTTTGACATTTTAGCCATTTTTACCCCCTCCTTTCCTGGTGAATAGGTGTATACGTATATACGCGTGGTTCGTTTACTTATTATCTTCTTTAATCAGACCAGAAATCCGCAGAGGGTTCAGCATTAAGCGTTCAATTGCAGGTGTGATGTGACTATGGCCGCTCCCGGCATCACCTAAAAGATATGCCAGGAGCCGGGCGTGCAAAATTTTAAGGGTTTTTCCATTGTCTCACCTGGAACTACTTTGATGTCGGTTTTTCTAAAGTCGCTTTGGCAGATCCCGGGATTCGCTTTGGAATCGAAATCTTAAAACTTGATCCCTGACCGGGTTTTGATTCAACGCTGATCTTGCCGCCGTGCTGATCAATAATCTTGTCGGCAATAAAAAGCCCGAGTCCGGTTCCCTTGTTGCCTTTTGACGAAAAAAACAACGTAAACAAACTTTCACGGGTCTCGCGGTCCATCCCGGTGCCGTTGTCGTTTATTTCAAAAACAATCTGCTCTTCGTTCTGATGAACATCGAAGACGATCTTATGGGATTTCGGGGCTTCATCTTCGATACAGGCATCCAACGCATTTTCCAGGATATTGATCAGCGCCAGCCGCACAACACCGGCATCAATTTCAAACTCTCCCAGGGCCGTATCAAAGTTACAGACAAACTCAATTCCTTTGGTTTTTATCTTGGGCTCAACCGTCGCGGCCACATCATCAACAAAGTTTAGCACGTCGACCCGATCCCATTTGAGTTCTCTTTCCTTGGCAAAAAACAGAATATTATGAACCAGCTTGCGGATGCGGCTGATAATAGTTTTTAGGCCGTCCCAACCCTCTTTGATTCTTTCCGGTTTTTCCTTTTCAAAACCGGTATCCACCAGATACACCCCGCCGTCCAGGCCCGCCAGCAAGCTTTTGATTCCATGGGATATCGAGCTTATTTTCAGACCCAACGATGAGAGATGATCCTGGAGTTGGCGAATCTGGGTGATGTTGGTGGACATTTCCATGACATGGGTGATTTCTCCGACGGTATTTCTCAAGGGAGCGGTCCAGATTAACACGTTATACTGCTCGCCGGCCTTGGAGGTGACCACCATCTCTGCCTGGTGGGATTGCCCGTCTTCAAATGTTTTGGCAACCGGGCAGTTGGGGCATGGTTCGTCCCGGTGTTTATAGGCCTCGTGACAAAAGGCGCCGCTTTCGAGGTCAAAATCTTCTTTAAAGCGCCGGTTTGTTGCCGTCAGCCGAAACTGTCTGTCCTGCACCGAGATATAACAGGGCACCTCATCAAAAAGCTGCTGGTAGCGTTGCTGGGTGCGGTGCAATTCATCCCGCAAACGTTTGACTTCGGTAATATCGGCCGATATCTCCACAACCAATTCGACCTCACCGTCCTGATTGCGAATCGGTGCGGTGTGGACAATGACCGGGGCCTTATCGCCGTTTGAAGTCTTAACGGTTGTCTTGGTCCGCTGGCCCTTTCCGGTTTTAAATGTTTGTTCAGCGGGGCATCTGAACTTAGCGCCGGTTTTGGCCGTATACACGTCCCAGCTATTGCTCCCCACTTTATCGCCCAGTCGTTCCCGGTATAAGGGGTTTACTGCAACAATCTTTAATTTCGAATTGTGAACCGATACAAAGCACGGCATTTCGTTGAAATAGGTTAGGCCGCCTTCGAGGTCTCCGGCAATATTACGCATGGCTGAAGATAAGCCTTCGACCGCCTGTCCGACGGCAACCTGCCGCTCGACTTCTATCAGCTTTGCCGATTTTTGACGCACCAGATCCTCAAGGTTCTCGGTGTATTCCCTCAGTTGCTGGCGCATGCGGATTTTTTCATGTGCCCGGTTGAGCGCAATTTCTAAAGCATCATCGTTGATCGGTTTGGTGACAAAATCAATGGCCTGATACTTGAGGCTTTTGATGGCCAGATCCATATCCCCATGGCCGGTAATCATGATGACCTCAGTATCGGGGTTGGCATGTTTTATCTTTTGCAGGAGCTCGATACCGTCCATGCCCGGCATTTTAATATCGGTCAGGACAATTGGCGGGGTTTCTTTAAGGAAGATTTTAAGGGCTTCCTCACCATTTTCAGCGGTAAATACCGTATACCCGCTGTCGGACAAAGATATGTCGAGGACTTTACGAATACCTTCTTCGTCATCGACGAGTAATAATTTCTTATCCATAATTGTCGATTCTCAAAAATTCATTCAGATAGTCGCGTCAACCAGAACGCTCAGCCAATTGTAACTTTAACAATTCCGATCAATTTTTCCGGATCAAACGGTTTTTTAACAAACGCCACCGCGTCCTTAATGGCATGGTCGCCGTCAATCCCGCTGATGACAATTATCGGAATGTCCTTTACGTCTTTGTCCTTTCGAAGCTTGCGGTAAAATCTGGGACCCCACTCACCCGGCATTTGCAAATCAAGGCAGATAAGATCCGGTTTTTCCTTTTTAACAACATCCAGGCCCTCCATACTGCTGGAGGCACTGCAGGTTGCATAACCGTTGTCGCTAAATACAGCCATAAGATATTTGACGACCACCGGATCATCATCAATGATCAAAATCTTTTTGGACATGACTTTCCTCTCCTTCGGGCCGGATCGAGCGCAAGCACTCGATCCGCAGTTAATTGTTATTTGTTATTCGTTATTAGAATTTGATAACTGATATTAGATTAAAATCAATAATATTCCTTTAGAACCATTAACCAATAACAAATAACTTCTAATTCCTGACATGGCATTGGCCGCACATAATGGGGCCTTTTTTATTTTCGTGATGGCATCCTTTGCAGTTCGTATGGAATGCTTTTTTCAGGCCCAGCTGGTTCCCGGAGCCTTTCTCCTCATGACACTCTGAACAACTGGAGTCTTCCGAGGACTCGTCTTCCAACCTCTCTCCGTCTTCATAAACATGATGGCATTCATTGCATTCCTCTATCAAAGCCATCTCGTTGTGCTCGTCATGTCGAAAGACCGCCGGGGGACGCTGTTTTTTGTTAAACCCCTCGCTATCCACCACGACCATATCTTCTTCCTGTGAGAATGCTGGTAAAAAGAATAAAACAGTGAGCGCTGATGCGATTAGAATGAATCCGATCCGTTTTCTCATCACGTTGTCTCCTTTTCCATAACTTCATACAAAATATCACCTATAAATTTAATCTTCAAGCCGAGTCCATAGTGGTGGTTGATATCCTCAAGACCGCTGTGGCAGTTATGGCATGGGGCGATCAGTATTTTGGCGCCTCTCGACTTGGCAGCGAATAATTGCTCCGCCTTAATGCGGTTGCCCTGCATACGAGTTGTTTTGTAAGGCGGTCCGCAATTGATCACCCCGCCCCCGGCACAGCAGCAGTAGTTGTGTTCGCGGTTAGGGTGCATCTCGACCAGTTCCTCACAGATGGCATTGACAACATAGCGGGACTGTTCGGCCAAGCCCCCTCCTCTTATCACGTTACAGGGATCGTGCAGGGTAACGGGCTCTTCAAATTTTTTGGAGATCGAAATTTTACCTTCATTAATCAAATCATAATAAAATTCGATGGCGTGCACAATCGGAATGGGGGGCATGCGCCAGCCCAGCCAGCGGTTTCCCATGTCATAAACCGAGCGAAAGGCATGGCCGCATTCGCCCATGACAATCTTTTTCACCCTTAACCTGGCAGCGGTTTCAAAATGGGCCCGTTTGATACGTCCCATGATTTCATTATCCCCGGTATACATGGCCATGTCGCTGTTGTCCCATCCGGGGGTCGCCGGCATTGTCCAGTTTACCCCGGCCACATCCATGATGACGGCGGCCTGGTAAATCAGCTGGGCCTGAAATTTGGGTTCGGGACCGATGACCGAATACATGATGTCGGCCCCTTCTTTTTCAAGGGGAATCCGCAGGGTGGGTATTTCAGCCTGGGCCTCTTCTTCCTGCCACTGCAAGGTATCAGGCCACTCATCATCTTTGACCCACATTTGATTCATCGTGACCGCATGGCTGTGCGCCGTATCCTGAATATAAAGCGGCGTCACGCCGAGCAAATGGCAAATTCGGCGTACAATGAGCATCATATAGGCAATGTCGATCCCGAAGGGACAGTACATGGCGCAGCGCTTACAGCAATTGCACTGGGTCGATGCAATTTCAGATGCGCTTTTGATGAATTCGGCACTGACCTTGCCCTTGTTTTTTAACATCTTCCACAAGGTTTGCTTGACTTTGCCCACCGGTGAATAGTGGGGATCATTATCGTGGGAGAGGTAATAATGACAGGCTTCAGAGCACAGGCCGCAGTGGATACAGGTATCGACATAAGCTTTGAGGCGTGCGCCGGATTCACTTTTTAAAACTTTATTGATCACGCGTTTGATCCGTTCCGCGGTCAGATTTTGGGCACCGATTTCCAGACCTTGGTCCAATCCCTTCTTCTTTTCGACTTGTTTTGCAGCCTCAGCCATGATCTAAATTCCTTTTTTTCAAGATGTTTTAGTTGAACCGCAGAACACCGAACAAGGAATAATGAATTTCGAAGTACTGAAAAAACATATAAGGCCTATAACTTCTGCGGTTCGATATTCCTTGTTCGACATTCGATATTCAAAAAGGTTTTTAACGATTTTCGAATTAACGACTTTCTTCCCCGGACTAAAATCAAAAAATTCTAACCCGTCTTTCCATCTACCAATCTCTGGCGTGTCTGACCCCCCCAAATTCCGAGCCCATATAAGCCCGGGTCAGCGGCGCAAACAGCATGTGACTCAAACGCGTAAACGGAATGGTCACCAGCATGAGTTCACCTGAAAGAATATGTAGAATCAAAAGGGTTTGATATCCAAACCACTGGTAGTACACTAGAAACCCGGTAATAAACGGTGCCGCGACGATCGCCAGGAGGATATAATCCGATGCTGACGTGACATACTGAACCTCCGGATTCACCAAGCGTCGCACCAGGAAAAACACACAAGCGGCAATCACAATCAAGATCATGATTTCAGCCACACCCTCAGGCAAAGTCCACCAGCTGAGGTTCCAGGATTCATCAACCAGCGTCACATGGGCCAACAAAAAAATCGGGGTCAGTATCAGGCAGATGTGAAAGGAAAAGGCGACGATCGTCAGAGCCGGATGTCTTCTCATATTTTCGGTGGCAAAGGGTGTACTCCAACGAAGAATGGAACGCAGGCCATATTTCAAGCTCATATAGGAATAGATAAACTTTTCTTTCTTATGGACCAGCACCATCAGACTGATGAGCCGGTAAAGACTGCCGCCGATAAAAATGATAAAGGCCAGCCAGGCGAGCGGCCCACTCACAAAATTATATAAAGTGTGCATGAAACCCCCTTTTTAGCGTAAAATTTCTTCGACAGATATGACGCGCCGCGTATAGATGCCGTCCTGTAATGTCCGCAGCAGAATTTTATCGCCTTCAGGACTAAAGATGGGATCCCAGATCGCATCGCACGCTTGATCCCACAGTTGATCATTTACGGCGATACTGTATTTACCGTCTCTTTCAATTTTCACAGCCACATCACCATTATTGGGGCTGAAGACCGGCTGCCAGGCCATGTCAAACGAGTTTTGCCAGACCACACCATCGACAACAATCAGCCAGCGCTCATCATTTTTGCCTGCCGCCGCAATACGGTTGCCGTCCGGGCTGAACACGGCATCGGTCAACAAATCTCCAAATGAAACGGACCAGGGTTTGCCGTCCACCGCGATTGTCCATTTGCCATATTTAGGCGCGACGATGGCAGCCAGTGTGTTGCCGTTAGCGCTGATCATCGGGTGCCAGAGCTGCACGAATTTCCGATCCCAGATTATTTGGCCGTCCTGCGCCAGAAACCACTTGCCGTCGGTCCTTACAGGTGCGATTACGGCACCATTTTGCGGATGAAAGATGGGTTCCCAGACACAACCAAAGGTCTGCTCCCAGGGTTTGCCGTTTACGGCAATCGTGTAATCATAAAGATTCAACCTAACCTCGGCCGCCAGCTTTTGGCCATCAGCGCTAATGGCCATTTTCCAAACATTGACAAATTGCGTGTCCCAGGCTTTGCCGTCGAGGGCAGCGCTAAAGGCGCCCTCCTGGAATTTATGGATTTCGCCTTCACCGAAAGCTGCGACTTGAACTGCGGCAGCCGTTTGGGTTCCATCCGGACTTAAGGTTGGATTTGTCATATTGGCAAATGTTTCTCCCCAAACAACATCATTTAACGACATGCCGTAAGCCATATCCTGCTGAACCGCGACCGCAATGTTCTTGCCGTCCGGGCTAAACATCGGGTTCCACACGTACCCGAATTTATTTTCCCAGGGCGTACCATCTACCGCAACCGTCCATTCACCCATTTCCGATACCAGGGCGGTCAAGCGCCCATCAGGGGCAAACCGCAGATGCCAGATTTTATCGAAAACCGTTTCCCAGGTATCACCGTTAACACAGACATTGAACTCGCCTTCGGCCAGGTTAACGATGGCTGCTATTTTTTCACCGTCCGGACTCACATAGGGCTCCTCGACCCAGTTAAACTGATTCTGCCACTGCGTGATATCCGTAATTTCTCTGTTGCCGACTTCCCAATTCCAATCCCTTTTGGTGTTCATTGGTTTGACTCCCGTTCCCATGTTGCGAGGGTTACCGGACTTACCTCAAGAGCATTCCCGGCTTCCATGCGTTACCAGTTGAATTCAATTCGGTTACCCGATCAGAGTGGCGGTCATATTCAGTAATTCTGCGGCCTCCGGCGGCTTTTCAATATAGGCTTCAGGATCCGAGATGGGATCCTTCAGGCGTGCGTTGATCATATTTAAATAATGCGAAAATGTTTTTTTTGCGACGGCGGAAAGCATGATCACCGGGATTTGACACAGGTTTTTATCGGTTTTCAGCTGGCGGTACATCTGAACCCCGCCTTCTCCCGGCATCATCACATCTAATATGATTAGATCCGGACCCACATCCCTGGCTTTGCGCATGCCCTCGTTTCCATCTTTGGTCATGACCGGCCGATACCCGCTGGTTTCAAGCAGGGTGGATATGAAAATTCTCATATCCAATTCATCTTCTACGATCAGAACCGTTTTCTTTTTCATGTAAAAACTCCATCGCCGACAGCCGCCTTTTTTGACGGCAAATATTAGAAATCAGCGACTTTATCAGGATGATTTACACTTGCCACCGGGCAGGCCGAACGCAGAACAACCTGCTCAACTGTGCTTCCTAATACGGCTTTTTCAGGATCAACTTCTTTGGTATGGTGCGCCATGACAATCAGATCCCCGGTCTTCTCACGGGCAAACTTCAATATTTCGACATATGGAATACCTTCACGGACTTCCATTTCATAATTGTCATAGCCATTCATTTTGGATATATAGCGCTTTTCTATTTTTTCTCTGGCTTTGGCGATCTGATTTTCAATCTCTGATTGGTCTAAAACCACGCCGGCAATAGAGGTGTTGAGATCGCATGCATGGAAAAGATGCAGCTTAGCGCCCACTTCTTTGGCTAAGTTGTAAGCCCACTGATAGGCATAATCGGAGGCTTTGGAGAAATCGGTTCCGAAAACAATGTTGGAAAACAGCTTCCAGCAGGTGGTGCAGGGCCGGCTGATGATCACCACGGGACAGCGGGCGGATTTGGCGACCCGCTGCATGGTACTGCCAACGATGCTGCGGTAGCGGGAAGCGCCGACATCCTCCTGGCGCGTGTGGGATCCCATAATGATAAGATCGATGTCGTCCTTACGGGCCTTTCTTAAGATTTCTCGATAAGGAACGCCGACAGCCGCTTCGATGACAGAGTTTTCACTATCAGCCAGCAATGTGTCGTAGGTATTTTTCATCTCTTCTTTAACCCACTCGATATAGTCCGCATCCGGTTCCATGAGCTCACCGGTCCTCACATCGGTAATAAATGGGCTATAACCTCGACTGGGGATACCGAGTACATGAAAGACATAAAGCTTGGCATCCCATTTCAGTTCCAGATCGAACGCCACTTTGGCGGCATTATCGCAAGTGGGTGAAGCGGTTGTCGCAAAAAGGATTTTGTTAAACATCGTTTACCTCCTTAGCTCGCACTGTTCTGGGGTGGCGTGGAAGCTGAGTTCCCAACCAATCCCATCGATCAATTCAAAAAGCGTGTACACCGTATCAAACTCGAAGATGTCGACCCGATCCCCGAAAACGATGTGTTTAAGCCGACCGAGCTTGAGCGGCAAATCAAGCAGACTGTCAAGCTGCATGGACTTAATCTCAGATGTCTCGCTTACGTGGACGCCAAAAAGGGCGTTATATATCTCCAAGCGCTTATCCGGAGCGCCAATCATCTCGACCGTTTTGCCGAATTCAAGATAATCGAGTAAACCGGCATCGCATCCCTGTTCCGGACAGCTATGGTATTGCTCCGTACAAGTGGGAAAAAAGGCACTCAGCTTTGCAAACAGTGTATATTTATCAAGCATTTTAAAGAAACTTCTCAGGGTGTACCCCTTTTCAAGCGCTATCTGAAAGCTGAGTAATTCAAGAGCATCAGATCTCACTGTTTTGCCGTTAAGGTTAATGGCGCCATTCTTTTTTAGCGTGACGGCATTCATGGCGGTTCCTCGTTTGCAAAAAAGCCAGGTTTATTGTTCCCGGGGAATGATCCGTTTAAGTTAAATCCTTACCTACACATTGAGCATCAAACGTGCCAAAAAGGTTTTTATAGATAAGAATAAAAAAATTAATAATAATTTAAAATGGTTAAAGGGAATTCAATCTATGGGCTTAATTTCAGGAAGGAAATATTTGTTGCAAAAATGCAACAATTTATTAATTATGAAGAGAACCTAGCGAGATGTCAAAACCAGATGGATTGAAATTAGATTTTAAAAATATATATAAATATAATAACTTATAAAGTGTAAGCGGATCTTGCGTGAAAATGAAAAGACAATTTGCAACAATATTGCAACAAATGCTGCATAAGGCTGCATCATTTTTAGGATTCAAACCATTTTACGACATCACTTCCGTCTGCGTAATCTGTGGATAATAATATCTATAAGGAAATATTGTATTTTTTCATTTTGCGCCATAGGGTGGTACGGTTGATATCGAGGGCAGCAGCAGTTCGGCCTTTATTCCAGTTGTATTTTCGCAGCATATCCAAAAGGATGGTTTTCTCACTGAATTCGATTTCTTTATCAAACGGTCGTCTGTCTCCCGTGGGCAACGGCGATGAAACAGCTCCCTGGAGCGCAAGGGGTAGATGATTGCGTTCGATAATTTTATCCTGACAGACGATCAGCGCATGCTCGATAATGTTTTCCAGTTCCCTGACGTTTCCGGGATAATCGTAATTTAAGAGCACTTCCAAGGCATCGTTCGAAAATTTTTCAACCATCGTATCCCGAGTTGCACACAAACGCTTCAAAATATGGGAGAGTAAAAGCGGCAGGTCACCTTTGCGATCCTTTAAAGAGGGTAAGTCCAATCGCATCACATTCAGCCGGTAAAAAAGATCTTCACGAAAGCGCTTTTCTTTAACCAATCGCTCCAGGTTCTGGTTAGTCGCCGAAATGATACGTACATCCACTTTAGTGATTTTGCGGCTACCCAAAAGATAAAACTCCTTGTCTTCCAATACCCTCAATAGCTTGGCCTGCAGCGATAAAGGCAGGTCTCCGATTTCATCCAGAAAAATGGTCCCGCCGTCAGCTTCCTGAAATCTGCCGGGTTTATCTTTTTCCGCTCCGGTAAAGGCGCCCTTCACATAACCGAACATCTCTGATTCAAGAAGATTATCGGGCAATGCCGCGCAGTTCACTTTGACGAAGGCCTTATTTGAACGCTTACTGGCGTTGTGAATGACTTTGGCTAAGACATCTTTTCCGGTTCCGGTAGGGCCTTCGATCAGGATGGTGGCATCGCTTGAAGCCACAACGGGCACAATTTCAAAAATTTTCTGAATAGCCGGATCCTTGCCCACCATGTCATAAAATGTATAGCGGCCTTTTATTTCGCTGTTAAATTGATACTTCAACGAAAGATCGGAAATGGTTGCCAGACCACCGACAATGCGCCCATCTTCATTTTTAAGCGCTATATAATTGGCGCGCATCGGAATCACCTGCCTTTCACGGGTCTGGATCTCGCCTGCGGTACTCGAACGCGCCTGTCCATCGGCAATCGTTTCTTTAAATAGCAACATGTCGTGACTGGATGTTTGGCCAAATATGATGCTGCAGGATTTTCCCAGCACATCTCCCCTGCTAAATCCGGTAATGGTTTCAGCGCGATTGTTAAAAAAGGTGATATGTCCGCCACGATCTACGGTCAAAACCCCGATATCAAGGTTGTCCAGAATGATTTTTAAGCGGCGATCATCATGCCGAACGCGTTCAAGCAAATCTTTGAAAACGGAATGGTCCTGAAAGACTTCGATACATCCCAAAGACGTTTTGTCCGGCCCATAAATGGGCGACACGATCCGGGTGATGCTGTGTTTTGCATTACTTTGATTGATGACCTCAAAATCCACACTCTCGGATTCCTGACCATTTTCAACTGCTTCTAAAAACTGACATCTCCCTTCGCACAGCGGATCCAGCAACATTTGGTGGCAGTATTTTCCGCGCAAATCTGATTCATTGTACCCTGTGATTATTTCTGCCGAGTGATTCAACGAAAGGATTTTGCGATCCGCAGCGACCACCATCACACCCATTGAAAAAGTATCGAAAATATCACCCAACTGGCGGTATTTTAGGAGAAGATCATCCATGATGTTCAGTAGGACTAATTAAATGTCTCTGAATTTCTATCACCTTTCGAAAGTATGTAGCTTTTAACAAAACTGGTTTTACGCCGCCTGCATGGAATAATGGAATACTGGAAGAATGGAATAATGGTCAAAAACGCATAATTTCAGTGTTTGGATTAAGGTTTTTAGGATCAATTTTCACTCTTTCTCCATGATTGTTTTTATAAGTGCCAGGGATGATCACCCCTTCGTGGCACTCATGGCATTCCCTAACAAATGGTTGTCCTTAATTGGTTTATCTCATGAATCATAATATTTTTCAAAGCGATGCAATACAGGCCCAATATAGCGCTAAAGCTTCACTGCGTGCCCAGCATTCCATCTTTCCATCATTCCAATTGTGAGAACGAAATTCTTTCTACGCCAATTAGCGCATTTTGCCCTTGGGCCTTGCGGGTATCCTTATCAAAAATGTGGATCCGCTGCCTTCCTTAGATTCGACTTCGATCTCGCCATCGTGTTCATCAATTATTTTCTTGGTGATCATCAACCCGATGCCGGTACCCGCGGATCCTTTGGTCGAAAAAAAACGTTTAAAAATATTCTGCTTTATCTTGCTGTTCATCCCACAGCCATTATCAAGCACCTGGTATTCAACTCCCCAGCCGCGCGTTTTTTTTGTACGCACCGTCACCATTTTATCCGGGGTGTCCGGGTCAGCATTGATGCAGGCATCAATGGCATTGGTCACCAGATTCAGCAGGCAGCGGCACATGAGATCCGAATCTAAATGGCAGGCATTAAGATTCTGTGAAAAATCGCCGACCAGATCGATTCCATGTTCCTGCGCCCGGGGGCGCATCAAATCGATAACTTCCTGAGCCGGTTGGTTGGGATCACAGGCCTGAACATCCAGATCGGTCGCTTTGGCATAATTGAGCAGATCCAAAGACAGGTTGGTGATCTTATCGACATTGCCCTTGATCATTTCCCAGCCCTGTAAAAGATACTTTTGATCGCCGAGCTCGATCCCTTTTTCCAGCACGAAGGCGCCCCCTTTAAGACCCCCGGTAATATTCTTAATGGAATGCGACAGCCCAGCGACCGTCTGCCCTACAGCTGCCAGCCGTTCGGCTTCAACCAGCTTCCGGGTTTTATCTTCGACAAGCTGTTCGAGGTTTTGGGTATAGTCATTGAGCTTCTGGCGCATGGCAATTCGTTCCTGCGCCCGATTTAAAGCGATTTCCAGGACCTCATCGTTAATGGGTTTGGTGACAAAATCGGTGGCTTCATATTTAACGCTTTTGATGGCCAGATCGATGTCGCCGTGTCCGGTAATCATAATGACTTCCGTATCCGGGCTCAGCTTTTTTAAACGGCGTAAAAGTTCAATCCCGTCCATCTCGGGCATTTTTATGTCGGTCAGCACAATCGGCGGCTGTACATCTTTAAAAATGCGCAGGGCGTCCACGCCATTTTCGGCAGGGTACACCGTATAGCCTAAATCCGCTAACGCAATTCCGAGTACCTTGCGAATGCCTTCTTCATCATCTACGAGTAAAATTGATTTTTGCATTAGTTTTCATTGGCGATCGGAAATTTGATAATAAAACCGGCACCTTTACCTTTACCGGACACCGCCTGGATGCTGCCTTTACAATCTTTGATGATTCCGTAACTTATGGAAAGACCCAGACCGGTACCCTGCCCCACTTTTTTGGTGGTAAAAAATGGTTCGAATATCCGCTCTAAAATTGCTTGCTCAATACCCGGTCCGGTATCGCTTATCTCGACGGTAATCGCTTTACCATCGGTTCTGGTTTTCAACGAAATTTTCTTGGCCTCTTTGCGGGGTTGGTGCGACTGCCATTTTTCATCCATGGCATCCCGCGCATTGATCAACAGATTGACAAAAACCTGTTCCAGCCGGTCAGGATCCGCCAGAATCAGGGGAAGATTCGGCTCAAGATCCCAAAAAATTTCAATTCCCCTGACTTTTAATTGCTGGCCTAATATTTCAAAAGCTTTTTCGAGCACCGCGTTTACCTGGACCTTTTCCAGGGTGGTATCCGACTTTCGGCCAAATTGCCGCATATGATTGATGATCTTGGTGGCGCGATCGACATACGCATCGATCTCCTCTGACAGGGTAAAAAGGACTTCATCCTCAATCTTCTCTTTTTTATTAATTTTTTTCATAAAAAAGCGGCTCGCGGTCTTGATGACGGAAAGAGGCTGATTAAGCTCATGGGCAACACCGGTGGCCATCTCGCCCAGGGTTGCCATTTTGCTGGCCTGGATGAGTTGCTGTTCGGTCTCGAGTCGCTGGGTAATATCGCTGGTGGTTACAAGATATACTTTCCCTCCCGGATATTCAGACGGTGATATCCGGATATTAACGAAAAGTGAGCCGCCATTTTTGTCCAGGTGCCTGACCTGGTTTATGATGGAAGTCGTTTTTATCAATGTCTTATAATGATCTTGCTCTTCCGGCCGGAACAGCTCCAAAAAGGATCTTGCAATCATTTCATCCTTTTTATACCTGTAAACTCCTTCAACGCTGGCGTTGCAGTCCAGGATCTCAAGGGTATCCATATCCAGAACAAAAACCGGATTGGGTATGTTATCGAAGATGGCGTAGTATTTTTTCTCGGATTTTTCGAGTTCTTCCTCAAGTATTTTGGTTTGCGTGACATCGAGACTCATCTCCATGGCAGCGACAATCTCGCCCTGATCGTCTTTGATTGGAGAGGTGTTGACAATCCAATGGGTAGGGGTCCCATCCTTGTTAACCCCTCTTTCCTCACTGAAATGCGACAGGCCGTCTTCAAATGTTTTTTCAACCGGGCAAATCACGCATTTTTCCTTACGTCCCTTATAGGCAGCGTAACAGAGATCGCCGGCCTTGGGCTTGAATTTTTCATAGAATTCCTTGTTATATCGGATGAGCTTATAGTTGCGGTCCTGAACCGTAATGATACAGGGAACCCGCTCGAACAGATTCTTGTATTCATTGCGCTGCTGGTTCAGTTCGGCCTGTTTTTCGCTGATTTTTTTGCCCATCCTGTCAATCGCAACCGACAGCTGCCCCATCTCATCAACCTGGTCCACATCAATATGGTTTAAATATTCACCGTTGGCAATCAGGTGCGTGCCGTCAATCATTTTCTTTATGGGCCGTTTCACAAATCGCAAAACAAAAAAGATGATCACCGCCGAAGTGATCAGAAAGACAAAAACCGCAAAAGCTACCAGCCACTTTTTATACAAGGTGATTTCTTTATCTGTTTGGTCCAGCGATATCACCAGGTCCAGGGCACCTAATACCTTCTGGCCCTCCGGATGGGCGTGGCAGGCACTGGATGAACACCCCGGTTCGCTGTATATGGGGCTGATGATGCCCAGAAGTCGATAGCCCTGGGGGGAGGTAAAAATACGCGTTCTTTCCGACAGGCTCAACTCGGAAAGGGGCGGATCCGTACGGTGGCAGACGTAACAGGCTTCATCTTTTATGTTGGTCATCCGATCCAGCTCCGCATCCTCGTTTGAAAATTTTATTTCCCCGTTTTTATTGTAAATACGTATGTTATCGAGCTTTTTTTGAGCAATATTTTTGATGATTCGGGTCAGATCATCCCTTAAGTTGTGCATCATCGCATGATGCGTGCCGAGCTGGATGGTTTGGGATAGTCCATCGGCCTCTTCAATGATGCCCGCCATCACCTTATTTTGGTGATAGTTGATATTAAAATAGGCCCAGATCGATATGCTGACGACCAAAACAAGACCGACCCGAATCGTGAGTTTTGAAACGAGAGAATTGCGAATTTTATTAAAGGCAACGGCCATAGTTGTACCGCTTGGGCTATTTTAAAAATTTTCGGAACTATAACCCAAAATAAGGCTACATTGTTGTAAGGCTTTGATAACTATTCAATAGTGGATTTTTCTCCAAATTGCTTCATTCGCACTAACCTATTGAAACTATGAAGAATTATAGGTTAAGCCTTTTTCTTGGTTATAGATCCGAAAATTTTACGAATCGGCCACTAACAGCTCGCTTATCAGCCGACTCAGCTCATTCGCATCCGGCGGTTTTTCCATGTACGCCTCGGG
>CBDUUO010000020.1:0-16722 GCA_965370395.1 uncultured bacterium | reverse complement strand
ACTTTAGTCACTTTAGATAACTTCTAACTTTAGCGCACTCGCCGTTATGCATTTTTGGGATGCGTTCTTAGCCTTTGATGATCCTGGGCAACATCATCTGATGCTGCGGGCAGATGGATTGAGGGTTTTGATACGCCGCACCGGCAAAGGCAGTTAGGTACTGGCGAATGCCGGTCATTTTGGCGATCTCATCCACCAGACCGTGTTGGGCGCAGTAGATCGGTCTGGAGTTGTCATAATATTCCCTTACCAGTTTGTTCATTTCTTCAATGATAGGCTCCAGCGGTCTGCCGGCATCTTTTTCTTTGACCAGCCGGCGGGAAAAACTGGCTGCCGCCGCGGTTTCGCCGTGCATCACGTATATCTCGGTGGTGGGTATGCCCAGTGTGAACGCATTGTGCCGGTTGGCGGTGGGGCCGCCCATGATATAGTGAGCCGCCGCCGTTCCCTTTCTTAACAGGACCAGCATTATGGGCACATCAGTTTGCTGAATGGAATAAATCAACGCCTGGCCAAGGCCCAGCAATTCGGCCTTTTCGGCGATATCGCCGACGTCGATGCCACTGGTATCCTGGAACCAGATGATGGGCACCCGATCCCGGCCGCAATGGGTAACAAACTCATTCAATTTAATTAACCCCTGGCGGTAGAGTTTGCCGCCGATTCCCGGATAATCGGCGTATTCGGGATAATCCTCGCCGAAAAATCCCTGGCGGTTGCCGATCACGCCCATAAGGTACCCGTCAATCTTAACCAGTCCGGTGTAGACCTCGGGACCGTAATCCGGGCGGTATTCCATATGCTCGCTGCCATCGACCAGGCGCGCCAGCACCTCGTCAAAATTATACATGGCCTTCTGGTTGAAGGGCACCAGGTGATAGAGATCTTTCTGGGGGAACCGGGGCTCTTTGGGCTCGGCTACGCGGAAAAATTTGGGATTATAGGCCGGCATATCCTTCATATAATCTTTGATACCGTCTAAAACCTCTTCTTCTTTTTCAAAGACATAGCGAAAAAACCCGGTTTCATCATAATGGATTTTAACCGATCCGGGCGGTTCAACCTTGAATTGCTTGGCGGCCGAAATCAGCTGTTCGGCACCCTCCATGTCAAAGTAGCCTTTGGGTGACATGCCGCTTAAAATGCCGCCGCCGCCCACCGCGATGTTACAGTCTTTGTGGGCAAACAGGATGGTGGGGCTGATACCCTGATATCCGCCGCCGGCCGGATTGGTGCCGTAAATGGCCGCCAGAATGGGTACACCGGCCTGATTGAGCTCGGCATGCCGGAAAAATGTGGTGCCGGAGCCACGGCGATCGGCGTAAAATTTTTCCTGTTCGGTTAATTTTACACCACTGCAATTGACCAGCCATACCAGCGGTATATTCAACCGTTTGGCAAGGTCGGTGCAACGCAATACGTTTTCAGCCTGTCCGGGCACCCAGGCCCCGGCAAACACCTTGTTGTCAAAGCCGATGACCACGGCCCACTTACCTGAAATTTTGGCCAGACCGTCAATCACATTATTGGTGCCTTCCACGTTGTCTTCGGGGTTGTACAATGTGTGCAGGGGGTTCCAGGTACCAGGTTCCACCAGGTACTCCAGGCGCTGCCACACGGTCAATTGCCCTCGGGCGTTGATCTTTTCAGTCGGCATTCCGGCGTTTTTGACCTTTTCTATGGCTTCCGCCACCTGGGCTTCGACTTCCTGTATCTGCTTCACACTGGCCGCGGTGCTTTTAATCTGTCCTTCTTTTAGTTCCTGTCCAAATTCTTTCATTTTTTCAAAATAGGGTCTCATATTCCTCCTCCAGCTTTTGAAGTATTTCCAAATTTTTGTCATCTGATGCATATACGAACGATGCATACACGTCAAGGCCAGAAGTGCACTATTTGAACTTGACATTCACTGCGCCTTCGAGTATCAAACGGTTCTGGCTGATTCACATCCCCAGCTGTTTTGGGGAGGTTAACAATAAGATCAAAACTTTTGAAGGGAGGAAGGAATGGCAACTGAAATTCTTGCGCCGATGCCGGGTACCATTATTAATATTCTTGTGAACGAGGGTGATGAAGTATTAGAGTATCAAGAGGTGGTCATTCTTGAAGCCATGAAAATGGAGAATGCCATCCCGACTCCTGAGGCCGGTAAAGTAAAAGAAATCAAAGTGAAAGTTGACGATAAGGTGTCCACCAATCAAGTGCTGATGGTCCTCGAATAAGACACTTTTCAGCAACTGCACCAGCGAGACCAGATCAAAGGCCCGACTGACACTGAAGTTTGGGCCTTTTGTTTTCTTTTTTTTTGTGTTTTCGCGGTATAATTTTCGCGGGATATTTTGTCCCATAAAAGAGGTCGCATTGCTGGGTCCCATTTTTGTTAACTTATTGGCTAACCGCAGAAAGCCCCCGCTGTCCAAACTGAGGGAGATCAAAGATCCCGAACATTTTTTCTGGCAGATTTTGCCCCATGCGGCGCGCACATTTTCGCTTGTCATCGTATTGCTTCCGCCGCGCATGCGGCGCGCACTGGCGCTGGCCTATCTTTACTGCCGAATGCTGGACACCTATGAAGATCTTTTGCCCACGCTTAATGAAAAGGAACGGGCCCTGCAGCTCTTTATGGATCGGTTTGGCGACCCCGCCGGCTTGAAATCGGCACCCGCCCTTGATCCTGCCCTGACCGGCGATCCACGGGAAAGCACGCATCTGCTGCTGGTGAACCGGGCAGCTGATATCGATCGTAGCTTTGAGCGATTGGACCGCCATCAGCAGGCTGCCGTTCGCCGGCTTGTCCGGCGCATGGGCACAGGCATGATCTGGTCCAGCCGGATTTTTGCTCAACAGGACGGCGTCCTGCAGACCCCGGGGCAGCTTTCGCGCTACTGCTGGCATGTGCTCGGCACGCCGATTCTTTTTGCAGATGAAATGCAGCGGCTGGATCAGGGACTTTCACCGGAAATTGATGATGCCCGGCTGCGCTTATGCGCCGTTGTGGGCGAAGTGATTCAGCTGGCCAACATTACGCGTGACCTGGAGAAAGATTACGAGCGCGGAATTTTTTACCATCCTCAGCTACCCGGCCTGGAAGGCGCCCGCCGCGAGCAGTGCATCCGGGAAGTGCGCTCCCAGTTGATCCTGCGAGCCATTCGCCGGTTACGTGAGTTCCCCCGATTTTTTAATGCCATTCCGGCACCTCAAATTTCACGAGCCCGGGGGGCTGCGATGCTTCTCATTATAACCACCTATGCCTATTACTGGCGTGCGGCCCAAAAAGCCGGGCTGCCGGCCTTTGATGACCGACAGCGCATTACGCGTTTTGGCGGAGTGTTGATCTGGCTAAAGTGTGTCTTATCACGCCGGGCGGCCTCGCGCTTTTTAAAATGGTTTGAAAAAACAGTTTTGATTGCCTTTGATCGCTGTCAACCCGAGGCGTCCAAGCCCTTTATTTGGGAGGATGGGGAGTTTGATGTCGTGCAGATCCTAAGAAAAGGTTGAGCGGTTGGCGTGCTTACGGTCCCGCGCAGCTCATCGGCGTCAATATAAGGAGCAAGTTAGGGGCTTCGCCCCGATTGGAATGGTGGAATGCTGGAATATTGGGAAAATGGATCTTGGGATACTGCAATATTGGGTAAATAGCAGAATCCGGCTTGGCGATAAAGTTTAAAATGAATTATATCCTTTAAAAACCCACTATTCCATCGTTCCACAATTCCATTATTCCCTGGCCCAGATCTTATTTACAGAAATTGCATACAGAGACTCAAGCTTCGCAATTCTAAACCGAACCAAGCGCTAACCGGACACATCGCACCAGGGCGGGCCATGATTGAGACAAAAACTCATGTCTCAAAAAATACCCTGTATTTTCATTCAGTGGTAGAAATTCCGAGACGTCTGATTCGTTTGACGAGTTGCAGGGCGGAATCCAGAGCGTTGCCCTTAAATCTGACCTTTAAAGCGGCTTCCAGCATTTGCGGCTGTATGACTTTTTTTAGTTTGGCCAGCACCGCCAGAGAGGCCAGGGCCCAGTCCGTGCGCTTGATTCCCTGGTTTTTTAAATCGACCTGATGGATGCGGGCCTTGCCGGCCGGCAGGCTTACGCCGCGGATTTGAATGATGAGCGCATTTTTTGCCAGGTGCTCAAACAGATCCCGGCGCCGATCGACCCCTTCCTGATCCAGTGCCACCACCACCGTCGGGTTGTCAATTCCGCTAAAGTCGATTTCTTCGGGTGATAAAATCAGCTCACTAATCGAAGGGCCTCTGAGTACGGTGATGTTGTATTCATTTTTCTGGGTGGTCTTCAATCCGGCCGTCAGTCCGGCAATACACAGCAGCTCGCCGGCGGTGATGATCCGCTGGCCGGCACTGCCAAGCAAAATGACTTCCTGACGACCGGTCTGAGGTGCTTTGTATTGATTCCTGATAACCGCGGGCTCGGGGACTTTGTTCTGATCGGCTGCCATCCGGCGATAATGTTGCCCGTATTCCGGACGGACATTTTCAGGTATAATGCCTTCCAGCGGCGGCAGCTTGGCCAGGGCATCATCGATCATTTTAGGGGTGAGCCGATTTTTTTTGGTGTAGCGACCCGGACAGATTCCCCAGATGTCCATCACCGCAAACCCCTCGTATTCGATGGCGCTCTGGATTTCCCGGGCAAGATTCTTGTCGAAGCCGGAGCATCGGCGGACATACGGCGCACCGGCGGAACGGGCGACTTCACAGATATCCAGCGGGCGCTCCAGCGCAGTTAAAAATCCCGAACCCAGCTGGGCTTCCGGTGGAGTGGTGGCTGAAAACTGACCACCGGTCATACCGAAATTAAAATTGTTTAAGATCAGCAGCGTCAGGTCTATATTGCGGCGACAGGCGGCCAGCAGGTGAGCCCCGCCGATGCCTTGCCCCCCGTCGCCCATGGTGACGGCTACCTTGAGTTCCGGCCGTGCCATTTTCAGCCCGGCCGCATAGGTCAGGGCGCGGCCGTGCAGACCGTGCATGGTGTGGGTGTGAAAAAAGGTATCAAACAATCCGGAACAGCCGATATCGCTGACGATCACGATCTGATGGCCGGTCAGACCCATTTTCTGAAACGCCTGATCCAGGGTATGGGTGATGCGTTCATGGGTGCAGCCCGGACAGAAAACCGGTGGCCTTTCGGCATTTAAAAGGCTATTCATTGTCAATGGCCTCCGTGATCCGGGCGGGCGTGATGAGCCGGCCGTCCATTTGACCGCAAAAGACAACCGGATTCTGGGGTAGAATGCGTTTTATTTCCCGGACATATTGTCCCAGGTTCATCTCCACCACCACAATGCGCCTGGCGTTGCGGGCCGCCTGCCGGATCACATTTTCCGGCACCGGCCACAAGGTTTTTAAGACCAGCAGAGAAATCGGTTTGCCCTGCCGTTTTTGCTCCTTGAATACCGCTTTCGCGGCCCGGGCGGAAACGCCAAAGGCGATCAGCAAAGTATCGGCATTCTTGATGCTGTAAACTTCATGGAAAGAGAACCGGTCGATGGCTGACAGCAGTTTTTTCTTTAAGCGCTCCTGATTGCGGGCGATAGCAGCGGGGTCGGTGGTGATATATCCGTCGGCGCCGTGGGTTGAGGAGGTCTGGCGAACCAAAACGCGATCACCGATGGGAAGAAAGTTCGGGACCTGTTGCCCCCTGTCCACATGAAAAGGCACCAACGGCTGATCCGACGGGGCAGCGCTGCGCTCGACAATGTCGGGGGTGTCCAACCCCTGAAGATCAATGCTTTCCCGGGTCATGCCGATTTCCTTATTGGAAGCCACAAATACCGGACAGCGAAATTCTTCGGCCAGGTTAAAGGCATGCATGGTCAATGTAAAACAGTCCTTCACATCTACCGGCGCCAGAACAATAACCGGCAGCCCGCCGCTGCTGCCCCAGCGCAAAAAGTTGATATCCCCATCGGCTCCCCGGGTGGCCGAGCCCGTAGAAGGTCCCAGTCGCTGCACGTCAATGATCACGATCGGAATTTCACTGCCGATCGCAAAGGAAATGTTTTCACTGAACAGGCTGATTCCCGGACCCGAGGTAGCGGTCATCACTTTCAAGCCGGCCATGGATGCGCCCAGGCAAAATCCAATGGAGGCAATCTCATCCTCGCCTTGAAGGCAAATACCGCCGAGGGGCGGCAGCAGGTTGAGCATGCTTTGGTAAATCGTGGTTGCCGGCGTAATGGGATAACCGGCAAAAAAACGGCAACCGGCTGCAACGGCCCCCCGGGCGATTGCTTCGTTGCCTTCCAGTAAACTATATGCCATCTGCACTCCTTTGAGAAGTAGTCTCAAAAATGCATCAACGCAAGTGCGCTAAAGTTAGAAGTGATCTAAAGTGACTAAAGTGAGAAGTGATCTAAAGTGACTAAAGTTAAGGAATTCTGCCATTTTTATAAAAAGATGGAGCGCCACGCGGCGCAAGCGCCTGCGCTGCGCGAGCGACACCTTAACCCTGGCCCAGACCTTGATTACAGATTTAATGGGTTACTCGAAATCCTGCACCGTTAACTGAAGTAATCACATAATAGTATTTTATAGCGCGAGGGCGGGCTTTAGTCACTTCAAATTTTAGCTCACTTTAGTCACTTAACCTAGTAAGTTTCGAATATTGGAAAGCTTGGCAAGCAACTCCGCCAAAAACACCCGGGTCGGCAAACTACATCTTAAAGGAGCTGCTGCGGGATTGCGGCTCTTTTCCCTTTTCACCGGTTCCAAATGTCCAGCGGGATTTCCGTTTAGGCGTTGCTTTCTTCTGCCACGGATAGCGGATGCGGGAATGAAACGAGATCTCCAGGGCATCGACCAGGGCGCGCACAATTTTGGAGATGTCAGCGGTCGTTAAATCGCACTGGCTAAATTGTTCGTCAGCAATCCGTTTGCCGACAATTAATTGGACCATTTTTTCAAGCTTCATGCGGGTAGGATCCTGCATCGTGCGCGATGCGGCTTCCACCGCATCGACGATCATCAGAATGGCTGCTTCAGTACTTTGGGGTTTGGGGCCCGAATACCGGAAATCGGTTTCATCAATGATTTCCCGTGGCTGGTCTTTGGCAGCTAAACTAAAAAAATATTCCATGAGATGGGTCCCATGATGCTGCACAATCAAATCCACCACCGCTCTGGGCAAACCCGAATCCATGGCGATCTTCATACCGGTTTTAACATGGTTGATGATCAACTCCGTGCTTTCCCAGGGATCTAAAAGGTCATGCGGATTTTGGCTGTTGAATTGATTTTCGATAAAATTTTTCGGCATCTCCATTTTGCCGATATCGTGGTAGTAGGCGCCGATTCGTAAAAGCAGTGAATTGGCCCCGACGGCCTCACCCACCACTTGCGACAGATAGGCCACAGTCATGGAGTGCTGATAGGTGCCGGGAGCCTGTTTTTGCAATTTTTTCATCAGAGGACGCTGCAGATCCGTGTAACGATTGAGTTTGAATGTGGAAGCCGTATCCCAGCTGATTTCCAGCAACGGTAAACATAAAAGCGCCAGGGGACCGGCCACCAGGCCACCGGCAAAAGCCCAGCCCAGGTGTTGCATCAAAGCAGGTTCGAGGCCCTTTCCCGGAAGCAGTGCGCTGATATCCGGCAGTGTGGATGTCGCCGGAAAAACCACCTGCCAATCCAGGCTGAAGGCCAGTACACTGGCACTGTTAACCAGTCCCACAACCAGGGAAGGCAAGATAATTTGCCAGCGCTTCTGTATATTGGCCGACACCAGTGCGGCGGCCAGTCCGCCGAAGATAAAATAGAGCACAATGGTATATTGAGGCCCGGCAAACAGGCTTACCAGGATGGTTCCCACCATGGCGGTACCGGTGGCTGTCAGCTTTCCATGATTTAATGAGATCACCATCAACGGCAAAAATGCAAAGGGGACGGCATAGATCGGCAACGGGGTAAACAGCAGGCACCCTTTAAGAATAAATATGCATAGAATCAGCAACGAAATCAGCGGGCGCAGCGGCGGTGCTTTGCGCGACCCGGTTGTCAACACCTTTGTAAGGAATAAATTATAAAATATGACCATAAACAAGACCGTAAACAGGATCCAGGGAATGTTTCGGTATATCTCTTTGGTTTGCTGCTTTTGATAGGTGTTTAACAAAAGCACATCCTGTTCGTTTAATACCTTGTGGAAAGGGATCAGGATTTCACCGGCCTGAAAACGAAGGGTTTCAAGCGGGTATTGACGATGAATCTTATCCAGTCGCCGGGCATTTTCCTTTTGGTCGTACACCAGGTTGGGCAGCAGGGTTGCCTGGGAGATCTTTAAAACGGGATCCAGTATGGATTCGTTTACCTGCCAGAAGAGTTGTTTGACTTTTTGCTGTAAGGAAAGTCGCGCCGTTTCAAGGGATGTCAGTTCATTTACAACCGATAATGCCGATGCTGCCAGAGCGGGGTCATGGATTTCGATGGTTTTTTTACCTTTTAAATTTTGCGTGTCACCTAGAATTTTGTTTTGAAGAATGGATTCTTCAATCGTTAAAATGCCTTTCAACAATTTTCTAAGATCCCGATACCGCAGCACCTGGGACATGGTTTTTGGAGAAATCTCCACACCGAGTTCTGAGTTGATAAATGTGATCAGTTCATCGACGCGGTTTTTGCGGCGGGCCTGATAGGATAATAATTCCTTGGTCAGGGCCTGCATCTTTTTCCTGGATGCCTTGACCCTTTCCGGAACATAATTAAATACGGGAACAAACTGCGAAAGAGCCTGGACCCGTTTTGAACTCAGGGCTTTTTTCTGATCATAGTTGAAGGGTTGGCGGGCTCTGAATGTCAGTGATGCGATGCTCTGGGCTTTGGGGGGGCGAAAGGCCAGATAGATGTTTTCAACAAAGCAGGCGAAAATCGTTAACAGGATCAAGGTGATGTTCAGAAATAATTTCATCATCAATTTACCTGGTATAGCCTGTACAGAACAGTTACGTGCAAAATTCAGGTGTTATCTTATAAACCTGTACGCTCAGAGTCAATCAAATCTATCTTAATTTTTCCCCGCAACAGCCGATATATATATTATCAGGTATAAGACCCTGTAATGTTTAACACTTTGACCAAATCTTGACTTTTGGTGGTCTTTCTGCGATAATTTACTGTAATAACTTAATGATTTTATCATCCGGGGTTGTAATAAATTCCCTGATTTAAGATAATTTTAAGTTTCGAATTCAGATTTAAAGCCTTGGCTACGATTTCTCAGGGCGTTTTCAGCGAAGGTTCTGAAAATGTGAAACGGCTTCGAGTTGATATACAGGAGGGAAAATATGCTGGGTAGAGCATTCGCCCGTTTAAAAAAGAAAAAAACAAACGAGACGGCCCCGGTGACATCGCCAAAGCAGAAAGACCCGGCCGTGTCCGCCGGCCGGATTGCAAAAATGCTAAGCGCCTCCGGAAGGGTGAGTCTGGCAGCCTTGCGCAAAATGGCCCAGGATAATGAAGCCGAGGCGTTTGTAAGATTTATGCAGCGTCCGGTGCTGGTCGGTTCGGCGATCAAGGCGGGGATCATATCGACTCAATCGGGAATGGCCAGTGATGAACTCAACCGCACCCAAATTTTTGAACCCTCCAAGAGTATGGGCAGTTCCCTGTCAGCTTCCGAAAGCTTAAAACATGCCGTTTATCCGCTGGTTAAAGGCGAATATCCGGCGACTCCCCGTGGTAGCTTTTATATCGGGCGCATTAACGGTAACGATATGATTATGCCGGACTATGCTATATCCAAACGCCACGCGATTATTGATATTGAAGATGGCGCTTATTATTTGCGGGATGCCGGCTCCACCAATGGCACCAAAATAAACGGCTCGCGGCTGGGCAAAAAGCGCGCAATGCTAAAAGATAAAGATGTCATTGGCTTTGCCCGTTACGAATTTACTTTTCTTTATCCAAAATCCATATACAAAATGCTGCGCGAGGTTAAATCCTAGTTTCCGCCTTCCAACTCCTTTTTCACGGCACGTCCAAACTTTTCGATTAAATACGGCTTCTTAATATATGCTCCGGCACCGATTTTCTGAGCTTCTTTCACGCGGTCGGATTCTGAATATCCGCTGGCGATGATGGTTTTCTGGCCGGGATGAAGCTTCAATATCTTCTTGTAGGTTTCAAGGCCGTCAATGCCCGGATCCATGATCATATCCAGCACGATTAAATCCGCTGAATGATCGACCATGTAATCCACCGCCTCTTCGCCGCTGGCCACCGCTGTTGCCGCGTATCCCAGTTTTTGCAACATTTCAGAGACAATCTGCCGCTGTTCCAGGACATCATCGATGATCAGGATGGATTCGCCGTTGCCTTTAATTTCTTCAAGACTTACCAGTTCTGAGTCCGGGACCAACTCTTTGCGGGTGACCGGAAAATAAAGGGTGATGGTCGTGCCTTGGCCCTCCCGGCTTTTTATGTCGATATAGCCCCTGTGATCTTTTACCGTGCCCCAAACCACCGCCATTCCCAGCCCGGTGCCACTGCGGCCCATGTTTTTTTTAGTATAAAACGGTTCAAATATTCGCTCCATATCTTTGCTGGATATACCAATTCCGGTATCGGTTACGGTCAGGGTCACATAATCTCCCTTTCCAATATCATCAAAGGTGTTTATCGGTTTATCGGCGTGGCGGTTTTCGCTGCGAATGGTTATTGTTCCGCCTTCAAGCATCGCCTCTGCGGCATTGGATACCAGATTCATTATGCTTTTTGAAAGATGAACCGGTGAACCCATTATGTTAAGCAGATTGGCATCCAGATGATGCTTCACTTTTACATCGGGATGATTCATCTGCAGTATTTCATGCTCAGGGCTAAGCAAGTACTCCGAAACGATGCTGTTTAAATTGACAACTTCTGTCGCCGCCACACCTCTGCGGGCTAATGTTAATAAATCCTGAACAATTGCCGCCGCTTTTTCACCGGATTTTTGAATGGTTAATATCGGCTTGATCAGCGGGCTTTTTTCATCCAGATCCATCAGCAAAAGCTCCGGGTAGCTGACAATACCGGATAAAATATTATTCAGATCGTGCGCCACTCCCCCGGCCAGCGTACCAATGGCTTCCATTTTCTGGGCACGCTGCAGCTGGGCCTGCAAATCTTTTTTTTCTATATCGGCCAACTTGAGTTCGGTGATGTCGTTGCCGATACATAAAATTTCTTTAAAAATCCCCTCATCATTAAAAATCGGTTTATAAGTCCAGGCGATCCAAACCTTTTCTTTATTTCTGAGTTCGGTTTCATTTTCACTGACAACCAGCCGATCGGGGTCTTTGCGCAAAGATGTGGTCAGGTGTTCGAGCCCCTGGTGGTTCGCCCGCCCGGCCGGCAAAATGATCTGTCCGGCATTGATGCCGAGCATCTCATTTTCAGTATAACCGAAAAACCGCTGGGCGAACTCATTGGAAAAGGTTATCCGACCCCGCGTGTCTATCCGCAAGATGATGCTGTTTGCGGTTTCAACGAGCTCGCGATATTTATTTTCGCTCTCTTGAAGCTTTTTGAAGGACCTGGCGTTCATGATGCTGATCGCCAGCTGGGACGCGATGCCCATTAAAAGATTCATGTCGCTTTTCTTCAGTGGCATTTTGGACTTAATCTTATCAACCGCTAAAATGCCCAGCGCCTCGCGTTCATAGTTAATCGGCACACATATCACGGACTTACCACCCATCCGTTTTGCAAATTCCAGACTTCTCGGAGACAGGGTGTCCTCGATTTCATCGATATCATTGACCAAAATCGGTTTGGTTTCTTTAATAGCCAGGATGAACAACCCTTTGGATTCGGGATTATTCAGGTTAAATTTGAGCTGGCTCAAAAATTTTTCCTGTTCTTCGGTATGGCCATACCCGGCAGTATAATACAAGTGGGTTTTTTCCTTGTTTGCCAGCATGATCATACCGCGGTCAAAATCAAGGCGTTTTTCCATAACGCTGACAACGCTTTTAAGCAGATCATCAATGGCGAGTATCTTGGAGGTGGCCTGGCCGATCTCCTGGATAAGCGAAGCATTATTGTAGCGGATATTGCTTTCCAGAATCAGGTCTTCTGAGGCTGATTTCTGGGCTACAACGGTGTGGGTCAGTTCCTTTTTTTCAAGATATTCCGCATAATATGAAACGCCTGCCGAAAGCAGGGCAAGGGCCAGCACCGCAACACCCCAGGTTGGGAGTGGCATGAACCCGAACAGGATCAGGGAACACAGGCCGGCCAGTAATAGAACATAATTGCGGATGCGTTTCCAGACCAGTGCGGCGGTCTTTTCCCAGGTGATGACATACCGGCAGTGGCGATCTCCTTTGTGAAGGCATTCAGGGTGATCCACATCGGCGAATTTATCGGTGAACAACCTTGCGATCGCCTCAAAAGTACCGGTTCTATTTTCGCATTGATAGGGTTTCTCATCGACACCCGGATTGGGCTTGGAAACAATTTCAACCGTGATGGGTCCTACTTTCCTTGCTTTGATAACGGCCCCGCGGCTAAAGATAGGATAATATTTTTCCGTCAATAAATAACCCAAGACTGGACTCATTAATCCTAAAATATATTGCTTGGCGGCACCAAACGCGCCCCCGGAGGCTGCATACCGCCCCACTGCCCTGGAGATATTTAGATCACCTGTCTTTCGAACAACGATTTCTTGGAAGTCATCCATCTGCTTCTGGTTAAACCAGTGCGCCGGATCTTCCACTTCGTAGCGGGTCATCCCGGCATAGTCCAAAATCAAATCGATACTCACATCAGGATGATGCTTGCCGATGTAATCCAAATAATTTTTAGTCAAGCGGCTGTTATACAGTGGTGCTTTGTCGTTCATGCTGTTATTTTACCCGATATTCAAACTGCATTTCAAGCCCAAGAATTTTCGACTATTTTTTAGATAGCTTCTAGCCCACCGGTCGCACAATTTTTGAAGCCGGAACCAGGCGAACCCGGCCTTTGAGGTCCGGCAACATTTCCTGCAGTACCTGTAATGTCATCGAATGCGGATGCATGATGCCTACCGCCTCACCATTTTTCTTGGCAATCCGGATCAGTTCCTTAATCTGGTTGCGGATAAAATCCGGTTTGAGATAGTGGTCAATAAAAACGTCCCGCTGGGCAAAAGGGACCTGAAACAGATGCGCTGATGGCTCGCACAATGATTCAGCCGTGGTCCGGCTGTCAATAAAAAAGAGACCCCGTTGCTTCAGGACCGAAAAAATTTGATACATCTGGGTTGATTCCGAGGTCATCCTGGAACCCATATGGTTGTTGACCCCTTTAACACCGGGCAGGGTATTGAGGTTTTGGTCGAGTTGGTCGATCAACTCATCCGGCGACATTGAGGTCAGCAGGGTTCCGGGGCCCGGATCCACCTCCGGATACTCAACCGGTTCCATGGGCATATGAATCATGATTTCCAAACCCTTTGACCGCGCGAGGCGGGCAATCCTCTGTTGAAAGGGGCTATGGGGCAAGATCGAAAAAGTCAAGACCACATTTAGCTGTGCAAATTTTTGAGCGATTTGTTTATCATAGCCTAGATCATCGAGAATGAGTGCCACAGAAGGCAATGCCTTTCTGGGTGTCGGTTTCGGGATCGATTTTGGAATATCTTTCCTGGCCAGGGGCTGGCGAGGCGCTAGTTTTTCCTTCGGGTAAATTTCAAATGTCGGTTTTTTCTTCACCGCCGGCGTCTCGGCCTTCGGTGATTTAGCTGCCGGCGACGGTGAGGGTGTTTGGGGCGGGGCCAGATGATAAATCAGAAAACCGATGGCGACGACCAGCACGGCCAGAATCGCCATTCCGGCCAGCGCTTTAAAAAAGGAGCTTTTAACGGGGGGTTTTTTACGCGATTTTTTCGGGCGTCTCTTTTTTCGAGTTGGTTTTCGTTTAGCCATTTAGGTGTTATTATGCGCGGAGCGTGATCTACTATTTTTGCGACAGCTTCAAGCATCAACTATTTATACTTTTAAAAATGTCGTAACTGTTAAGGATTTCAAGCGCCCGCATTACCTGATTATCTGTTTGAAGCAGTTCGACGGTCAGCGGGCCGACTCTAAACTCCATTTCCTGATTTTTGGGCTTTGATTTTTGGGGTTCGGACTTTTGTTCTATATTTTTATCCGGTTCGGCTTCAAGATGATTTAACAGGTCTTTTTCTTTTAACAGGCCTTCTTCCTGCGACTCCTTGAGATCAATGCGTTTGTGCTTTAAAAAAATGTCCGGTTCGATTCCTTTGGCCTGAATTGATCGGCCGCTGGGGGTGTAATACCTGGCAATGGTTAACTTGAGACCGGAACCGTCACGCAGGGTCTCTACGGTTTGCACGGAGCCTTTACCAAAAGAAGTGGTCCCCAGAATCAGGGCGCGTTTTTGGTCTTGAAGGGCGCCGGCAACGATTTCAGAAGCGCTGGCACTTCCGCTGTTAATCAGCACCACGATTGGATATTTACGGCTGACCGTATCCGGTGTGGCCATATACACCTTTGTATTTTTCTTGTTGCGCCCTTTGATGGATAAAATTTTGCCTTTTTCCAGAAAAAGATCGGACACCTTAATGGCCTGATTCAACAATCCGCCGCCGTTATTTCTCAAATCTAAAATAAGTCCTTTCATCGGCACCTTGGCGGATTCCATTTTTTTCAAAGCCGCTTCAAGCTCTCTGGTCGTGCTGCCTGAAAATTGCGACAGTCGAATGTAGCCGTAGCCGGGTTTAAGATCGACCTCTTTAACACTGACAATCGGAATGACATCGCGAACCAGCTCAAAATCAATCGGTTTTTTTTCGCCCTTGCGCACGATGGTAACCGCAACCCGGGTGCCTTTCGGTCCCCGCATCATATTCACGGCTTCACGCAGATCTTTAACCGGCTTGCCGTCGACTTTTATGATGCGGTCCTGGGCGATGATGCCGGCTTTGTATGCCGGCGTGTCTTCGATGGGGGATATTACGGTGACAAATCCGTCTTTCATCGTGATGTGGATCCCGATTCCCGTAAACTTGCCTTTGGTATCAATTTGCAAATCTTCAAACGCTTCCGGCGGCAATAGCGATGAATGCGGATCTAAGCTATGAACCATGCCTTGAATGGCTTTTTGGATAAGCTCTTTTGACTCTACATCATCGACATATTCTTTTTCAATCAGCTGAATCACATCCGCAAAAATTTTCAACCCCTCATAGGACTCGTCACTTTTAGCGTCGAGGTCGCCAAAAAAGCCTGCTCCGATCGTCCAAAAAACCGCGGCAGTTACCATGACCACCCAAAGCTTAACGTGCTGGATCTTCTTTAATCTCATTTAATTACTCCTTATTGGGTACTACCCCAATTGAATTAAAACCAATTGGGCGTTATCTGTTATTCGTTATTTGTTAATAGTTTAAAAGGAATGATATCTAATTTTATATCTCACCCATTATCGGAATATAAAATCAGGTTACCATCGAATTCTAATAACGATTAACCAATAACCATTAACACCTAATTGAGCGTTTATCGCTCAATTAGGGTACTAGCTTGTTTCAAGCCACTGCATCGGGTCCAGGGGTTTTCCGTGGTGGCGGACCTCAAAATAAAGTTTGGGGCCGGTAATGGAGCCGGTATCGCCGACGGTCGCAATCACCTCTCCGGCCTCGACGGTGTCCCCGGTTGATTTAAAGGCTTCTTCAATGTGGGCATATACCGTATAGTAATTGTCCCCATGGTCTATAATAATCATGTTTCCGTATCCTTTAAACCAATCAGCGTAAAGGATTTTACCGGCATAGACCGCCACTATCGGTTCGCCTCTTTCGGTTTGAATCTCGATACCGCTGCGAAAATTCAAGACCCGATAGCGGGTATTTTTAAACTTACCGAAAAGACTTGCTATTTTACCCTTTACCGGCATTTTAAGCAAGCCTTTATATGCCCGAAACGGTTCGACGGCGGTATATTCTTCCGGAGTCGCGGCCGTCGATCCGATACCTAAATTTTTGATTTTCTCATCTAAATCCCGGGCCGCGAGTTTCAGGGATTCAATGGCGGCCAGCTGGGCGGATTTTTCTTTGCGCACATGGGCCAACAGCTTGGAGCGTTGCCTGCGTTCAGCCGCCATCTGTTTGATTTGTTTCTGATACTCGTCTGCTCGCCGGCGCTTTTCGTCCCTATGCGCCTCCAGACGGGATCGGACGGTTTCCAGATCCAGCCGATTGTCCATAAGTTTTCTGATAACCGTTTCATCGTAGGCCAGGATGCGCTCGATGGCTGTTTTGCGCTGCAGCAGCTCTTGCAGGCTCTCGGCCGAAGCCAGCACATGGAATTTCCCCAGCCAGTTTAATTTATACAAAGCGACCAGGCGGTTGGCGACATATGCCTCATTGGCCTTTATCTGATAAACCAGTTTTTCAGACGCTGCGGCTGTTTCGGTTATCTTTTTTTCAAGCCCGGTAATTTCACGGCTGAGGCCGGCAATCCGTTTTCGAGATCGATTTAAAGCCCGATCAACCTGATTTAACCTGAGAATAATATCAGTTTCCCGATGGGAAAATTTTTGAATTTTGGCCTTGCTTTTTTCGATTTTGCGGCTGATATCTTCGGATTTTTTTTTGAATTCATCAATTTCAGCGTTGTGTTGCTGGGCGTTTAGAATCTGACCGGCTGAAACAATCAAAAGACAACCGACGACCCAGCCTAAAATTCGAATACCCAT
>CBDUUO010000019.1:0-16940 GCA_965370395.1 uncultured bacterium | reverse complement strand
AAAGATATTTTGGATATGATAATGAAACCTAAAATTTTTGAGATTGCAGAAATTAGCGGTGAAGTTCATATGCCTCAGTGGCCTCCTGATACAGAAGACTTTCCTGCCCAACATAGCGGGGGGAGAAATGAAAAATGGTAAATTGTTTCGCCTCGGCCCTGGCGGCCAGCGTGCCAGCCTGCCGGGCGGTGAGATGATATTTTTCGGCGGCAATATTTTTGTGAACTTCCAGAAAGGCGGCCTCGATAAAGAGGTGATCTGAATCTTTTGCCAGTGAAATAATCTTTTCCTTATTTTCCGGGCTGTAGGCGACATCGGCAATATAGGCGATTTTCTGCCCCGGTGTCACTATGGCAATCCGGTCGGTCAGTTCCCCCAGCCTGAATCGCTGAATTTGACCGTTGCCCGATTTAACTTCAAATTCCGATTGGGAATCCTTGCCATCGTACAAAGCCTGTTTAAAATCAGTCAGCCAGGGACCGGTTTGAAGCCCCAGCGCCGCGAGGGCGTCTTTGTTGATATTGACGTGGAAGCGCTCTTTGAGAGCATATCCCAGACAGGGGATGCTGTGGTCTAAAATAGCAACGGAAATCTTAAACGCCGGCTCTTCATATATAACGTCTTTAAACGGCTTTCGGGCGGCCTTGCGGGTCGGTATGAATTCATTCTGACACAGGTACTCCCGGGTGAGCAGGTAGTCGCGGTGGACTTCCGTCAGGTGCAGCTCAAGGCGGTAGGGGTAGTTTTTAACCAGGTTCCATGAATAAGCGGCCAATTTTCCTTCCACATTTTTTAAAACCCCCGGGGGTCCATATAGATGCAGGTTTTTTTCACGACCTAAAAGGATGCGCAGAATACGGTCAAAGCCGATAAAATGATCAATGTGCGTATGGGTGATGAAGGCGTGACTGATCTTGAGCAGATCTCTGGCACTGAGGGGCAGGGTATCGCCCAGATCAAAAATGATAGCCCGGTTTTCAAAAAGAAAAGGAATGTATAGGCCGGGGTCTTCAAACGGCCCGTTGATTAACCTGGGGTGAAAACGGGGGCGCATTATGCAGGCAGATATTTTTTAACTTGCTGATGGATATTCAGATAGATATCTTCGTCGGATCCAAAAATATCCACAATGTCTTTATGCTTGATCAGCTTTTCGATGACGAAGGCCGTCAGAAATAAACTGACCACATGGGGCTGGGGAACCAGGTTGCGCATGGGCGCCATCTGGTAGTCGATTTCGAAATCGTCAGCGCGGCCCAGTTTCTCCAGACACCCCTTGATTTGCTCTTCCAGAGAATTTTTATTGGTGGTTTCCACCAGATGGTCATCGATAAGTTTCATTGCAATTGAATTGGAAAGGGGATCGATACAATCCCTGATCCCATGAATCGCCAGTCTGCGGGCATGCTCTTTTTGAGATTCAATTTTCGAGAGAATGCTTGCTTCCCGAGAACTTGGCCGAAATACTTTTGCCATAATACCGCCTTGTGTCTGAGATAGGTGATGCTGTCAATTTAGTGGAATCATAATGGGTAACGAACGCGTTTGCAAGTAAAATGTTAAGCGAATATAAGCCTAAAGTTTTTCCCAAAACCTCCCGATATCATTCCTGATGATCATCATTATGATCATCATTTGAGGCGGCAGCTGCCTGGCGGACGAATGAAATATCTAAAACAAATCTGCGGCTGCTTTCGAACAAATTCGGCCTGTAATCGATACTAACGGTTTTACCGAATTTCCTCGCAGCAGCCAATTATACAGCGATCGATTATCACCTGAATCTTGCATAAAAATTAATGAGAACAGGTATCAAATCATTAAGGAGCAAAACTGGCGAAATGACGACGGCAAAGAGAAACGATTCAATTAGCGCTGATCAATCGGATAAACAATTGGTGTCAATCGATGGGTCAGACAACGAATTCAGTAAGCTGGTGGATCATCTGTTGAAGAGCGGTTATCTGACCGACAAGCAGATTGAGTATGCCCGGCGCGTTCAAATCAAACTCGAAGCATCCCGGCCCCTGTTGCAGGTTATCAAGGAGTTGAAATTCATCACCGATGATCAGATTAAAGAAGCTGTTCGTAAACATCCCGTTTCCATGCGAATTGGCGGGCTTTTGGTGGAACTGGGGTATATCCATGCAGCCGACCTTCAAATCGCCCTCGGTATCCAGACCGAGGAGAAATCCAAACGAAAACTCGGTGAAATTTTAGTCGACCGTGCACTGGTTGACGAGCATGTGCTGGCGGAGACCCTGTCCTTGCAACTGGGGATACCCTTTGTTGAGCCTGAATGGGACGGCATCGATCGCAAACTCTTCGCCAGGGTTCCGTTGAAGTGGTATGAGACCCATCATCTGTTGCCCATTCGAACCGATGGCATGGCCGTCATCGTCGCCTTTGTTGATCCGCAAGATCAAGAGGAATTGCAGGTCGCCCGCCAGGTATTTGGAGAAAATATAATTCCGGCGATTGCCTGCAAAAGTGCGATGCAGGAAGTCTTCATGAAGGCCCAGCGCAGAGAAATGAAAAAACAGATCTCGTCCTTGGATGAAAACTTTATTATCAGATTGGTGGATGATATCATCTTAGCCGCCATTCAAAGAGATGCCAGCGATATCCACATGGAGCCTTTAAAAGAGCATCTGCGCGTTCGCTTTCGCCAGGACGGGGTTCTAACCCATTTTGAGGATTTTCCGCCGAAAACAGCTGCAGCCGTTGCCAGCCGAATTAAGGTTCTTTGTGAGGTTGATATTACCGAAAAACGCCGACATCAGGGCGGCCGTTTTTTCTTTGACCACCCCGAGGGGCAACTGGATCTGCGCGCGTCCTTTTATGTTACGGTGCACGGAGAAAAAATCGTGCTGCGGCTTTTAAATCGTCACAGCCAGTTGCGCAAAATCGAGGATATCGGATTATCCGGGCGCATCCTGCAGCGGTTGCTGGAAGAGGCGCTGGATTTGCCCAGCGGCGTACTTTTATTTACCGGGCCCACCGGTTCCGGAAAAACCACCACCGTGTACAGTTGCCTTCATCATATTATCAATCCGCAAATGAGTGTCATTACCGCAGAGGAGCCAGTTGAATACGTCATTGACGGCATATCCCAGTGTTCCATCAATCCGAAGATCGGATTGACCTATGAAGAGACCTTACGCCATATTCTGCGGCAGGACCCGGATGTCATTGTCATCGGGGAGATCCGCGATAATTTTTCGGCGGAAGTGGCTGTGCAGGCTGCATTGACCGGTCACAAAGTCTTAACAACGTTTCATACTGAAGACACGGTCGGTGGGCTGATTCGTTTACTGAACATGTCTATTGAGGCTTTTATGATTTCCTCAACGGTGGTCAGTGTTATGTCGCAACGGTTGTTGCGAAGGGTGTGCCCGTTTTGTAAGGCACCGTATACCCCCAGTTCCCATGAGCTTCAACGAATCGGTTATTCTGCCAATGATATTGCCGGGGCTCAGTTCCAGAAAGGCCGTGGGTGTAGCAACTGCCAGCACACGGGTTACAAAGGGCGTGTCGGAATCTTCGAACTACTGATTATGGACGAATTTGTGCGGGATGCCGTTTTGGAGCGCAAACCCAGCAAAGCGCTTCGTGAAATCAGTATCGAATCCTCCGGTCTGGTGACCCTGTTGGAGGACGGGATCATCAAAGCCGCTCAGGGGGCCACCACCTTTGATGAATTGTTGCGCAGTCTTCCGCGTTTGCAAAACCCCAGGACGATGGCTGCACTGAGACAGATAATAGGAGGTTAGCAATGGAAGCAGATAGTTCTCTGGTGGGAATGATAGGCAATTTTGTGGCATCAAGAAAGATTAAGCTGCCGGCCTTCAATGCCACCGCCCTTCGCATTCAGAAGGAGGTTGCCAATGAAGAACCGGATTTCCGCCTGATTGAAAAACTCATTGTCAGTGATCAGTCGCTTACCGGAGAGGTGTTGCACGTTTCAAATTCTTCATTTTATAAGGGTCTCACTCAGGTGGCAACGGTCAGAGATGCGCTTATACGCCTGGGCATTAAAGAAGTATCCAACATCGTCATGCTGGTTGCGCTTCAGCATAATTTCCAGTCAAAGAATCCAGCCATCCATAAAATCATGGGAAAACTCTGGCGGCATTCAGTGGGATGCGCAATTGGTGCCACCTGGCTCGCCAAGCAGACCGGCTTTCAGGCCTTAGCCCATGAAACTTTTATTGCCGGACTGCTTCATGATGTGGGCAAGCTCTATGTCTTAAAAGTCATTGATGATATGAAGGCCTGCGGGGAAATTGAAAACCCACCGTCCGATAGGGTTATGCATGAAGTCATGCAAAATATGCATACCGATCAGGGGTATTCTCTTATGGCCCACTGGAGCCTGCCGGAAAAATACTGCCAGGTTGCGCGGGATCATCATTTGGCTGAACTTGACGGCAATGACTTTGTGCTTGTGTTGGTTCGGTTGGCCAATCAAATGTGCCATAAAATGGGAATCGGTTTAATTGAAGATCCTTCGATTGTCCTGATGGAAACCCCGGAAGCCGCACAGCTTCAATTGTCCGAAGTGGATCTGGCCCGTCTGGAAGTTTGCTTGGAAGACTCCCTGGTTTTTGCGGGGTAGCGGGTTCAAAGGTTCAGAGTTCAAGGGTTCAGAGGTTAGATAACAGAAGACAGAGGTCAGATTAGTCGTCTTCGCTCATTGAGCTACGGCGCGGCAGCTAGCGCCCTCGTCGTCGTCCTCGTACTCGTCCCTCGTCTGCTATAAAAATCTGATTCACGAGCACGAGCACGAGGACGAGTACGAAAAGAATCAGATTCGATCGCATGCGTACGCCCTGCGCCCTTAACCTTATATCCTATACTTTTATCCTATACCATGTAGCTTGTATGAAACTTCAGTTTCTTTTTCGATCAAACTGGCCGCCCTCCAAGGCGGGTAAACTTTTCAGGCCAGCGGCTGGGCTGAACCCTGAACCTCTGAACGCTGAACGCTGAACCCTGAACCTCTGAACCCTGAAACCTGAAACCTCTGAACCCTGACACTATTGGGCATCTTCGATAATGAGCTGAATGGTTCTATTGTCATTCCAGCGATTCCACCGCAGCCGGAATGCGATGCGGCTAAATGTCGTCTCTTTGAGTATGTGGCCTTCGGCATTGAAGCGGATAGCGGGAACCGGTTTGCCTGACGGTTGAGCATCCGGGACTAGCATCATTTTGCGATGGTTTTTTCCGACGATTTTTGAAGATACCACTTTGATGTTTTGAGCCATAAATACGGGTTCCGGGTTTTCGGCGCCAAAGGGGCTTAAGGTTTCAATTTCATCAATCAGTTTTTCCGATATGTCATCAAAATGGATCTCGCTATCAATGGTCAGCCGGGGGGTGAGGTCATCGGGCTGAGCCATCCGCGTTACCGCGTTTTCAAACATACGCTGAAATTCAATTAAATTTTCAGCTTTAATGGTCAATCCGGCGGCCATCGAATGGCCGCCGAAATCTTCCAGACAATGCCGGCAGGCCTCCAGCGCTTTATATAAATCAAGGCCGGGAATGCTCCGGGCGGATCCTTTGCCCAGTTCTCCCGTAACGGCAATCAGCACCACCGGCCGGTAATAGGTTTCCGCGATACGGGAAGCTACGATGCCCAAGACGCCCTGATGCCAGCCGGGATGCCATTTTACCAGTGTTCGATTTTTTAGATGGTCCGGATGCTGCCTGAAATCTGTCAAGATACCGTCTAGGATCGATCGTTCCAGTTCCTGACGCCGGTTGTTGAATCCGTCCAGGGATTGCGCCAGTTGTCTCGCCGTGGCAATATTGTCGGTTGTCAGCAGTTGCAATGCCAGGGAAGCGTGGTCCATTCGGCCGGCAGCGTTTAAGCGGGGAACCAGTCTGAAAGATACATCTTCCGTATTTGTCGGCTGATGGGAAATACCCGCCACCTCACACAGTGCATTTATTCCCGGCCGCGTTTCGGAATTTATAATATCCAGCCCTGCTTTTGAAAAAATACGATTTTCTTCAACAAGAGGAACTATATCGCCGATGGTGCCCAGGGCCACCAGATCGCAAAAATTTTTCAGGTTGGGCTCCGAACGGTCTTTCCAAAAATTTTGATCCCGTAAATATTTTCGTAAACCGATAATGAGTGCAAAAGCCACGCCCACACCGGCGAGTGCTTCCATGCCGGACGAGCAATCCGGGCGTTTGGGGTTTAGCACGGCTACGGCCGCTGGAATCTTTTCAGAGACCTTATGATGATCGGTAACAATCACATCGATTCCGGATTTGCGGGCGACAGCAATGGCTTCATGGCTTCCGGATCCGCAATCAACGGTGATAATCAACCGGATTCGGTTGGGCAGGACATGGTTGACGATATGCTGTGGTTGCAGGCTGTAACCTTCTTTTATGCGATGGGGAATATAATAGGACACATCGGCTCCAATGTACCGCAAAAAGTCTAAAAGAACGGCTGTGGCGGTGATTCCGTCAACGTCGTAGTCACCGAAGATTAGGATCTTCTCATTTTCCGTTATGGCTCGGTAGATGCGGTTTACCGCCGCATCCATGTCTTTCAGTGCAAAAGGGGAACGAACCTTGCGCAATGATGTGGCCAGAAAGTTTGAAGCATCTTTAACGGATATCAGGTTGCGGTTGATCAGAACAGCGGCGGTGATCGGATGACAATGCAGGCGTGCACTCAATTTTTTTACCATCTCGGCGTCAGGCTGCAATATGTGCCATTTTTTTTCCATGGACGGCCCTATACCCCATAACCGCTGGTTGAACAACCCATAATTGATCCATCACCGGTGTGAGCTTTTTTATTGCAAATAATATAGATGTGTTTATACTTTCTATCACACCTTTTAAAACCTTCATCCCTCGCCCGTTAGCGATAACAGGTAGGTTTCAGGTGTCAGGAATCAGTAGGTGTCAGGTGTCAGGTGTCGGGTGTCAGGGCACTACGTGTCATTGCGAAACCTCAAATTCCTCTGCGCTACAGGCGCACAGGCTTCAAGGCCGATGGGCAGGCCCTCCGGGCCAAAGACTGACACCTGACACCTGAAACCTTAGTTTGTGACACCTGACACCCGCGGAAAGATGGAGCGCCGTTGAAAACGATAAAACAGCACTACCGTGTGGATCGCAGCAAAATCGCATTCATTAAATTTATTTTTGAAGCCTATGACGGTATTGCCGGGATGAGAACAACGGATCCGGTTAAAGGAATCATTAAGCTTCACATCGCACCGGGATGCGAAGAACAGGTAGACCGGATTTTGCAGGATCTTAAAAAAGAGATTCTGATTCAGCGGCTGGCTACAATTTCGTCTGAACATGGCTAAAACCCTAACCCGGACAAGCCGGAACAAATTGCCACAAAGGCACCAAGACACAAAGCGAAACGCGTAACTTTTTGGTTAATATTCATCTTTGTGTCTTGGTGGCGTAAATGTTTTGCCACAAAATGCAAAAAAATAATTTCTAAGGGCCTAATTGATCGTAAACAAAATGAAATCAAAATATCTTTATCTCCACACCATTGGTTGCCAGATGAATGTTTACGATTCAGAACAAATTACCATGCGGCTGGCAACTTTAGGGTATGAACAGACCTCATCAATGGCCCAGGCGGATGTGATTATTGTCAATACCTGTACGGTCCGGGCCAAGGCGGAACAGAAGGCCTTCAGCCTGCTGGGTCGGCTTGCGAGGATGAAACGGTCTCAAAAACGTCTGATTATTGGCGTCGGTGGTTGTGTGGCCCAGCAGGAAGGTGAAAAAATTCTGGAACGCATGCCCGCTGTTGACCTTGTTTTTGGGACGCAGGCGATTGACAGGCTCCCGCGCCTGATCCAACAAATCGAAGACCGGCGTTGCCGGATCGTTGATGTGGATATGGCTGAAACTCCGGCTATCCCTGAATCCCTTGTCGGATCACAGAATGAAAGTCAGGTCTCCAAATTTGTTACCATTATGCGGGGTTGCGACAACTATTGCGCCTATTGTGTGGTTCCTCTGGTCCGCGGAAGAGAAACCAGCCGTAAACCCGAAAGCATTATCGGGGAAATCCGTGCCCTGGTTGAAACCGGTGTAAGGGAAATCACTCTCCTGGGACAAAATGTAAACAGCTATGGTAAAAACCCGCGTCTGTGCACATTTCCCGAGCTTTTATCCATGATTAACGAGATCGAAGGGCTTTTAAGAATCCGATTTACCACATCCCATCCCAAAGATTTAGGGTCGGATCTTATCCGCTCTTTCGGGAATCTTGACAAACTGTGTTCCCATATTCATTTGCCGGTTCAATCCGGGTCAAACCGGATCTTAAAGCGCATGAACCGTAAATACACCACGGAGCAGTACCTTGACAAAGTGGCGAAACTGCGGGATACTTGTCGACAGATAGCCATTACATCGGATATCATCGTCGGCTTCCCCGGGGAAAGCAAGGCTGATTTTGAACAGACGTTGGAACTGGTCAAAACGGTGGGATTTGACGGACTATTTGCCTTTCAATATTCTGATCGACCGCAGGCACCATCTGTTAAACTACCCGATAAGCTTTCAGAGCCAACCATCAGAAAAAGACTGCAAACTCTTCTGGAGTTACAGGAGAAATTTACCAGACGCAAAAATCAATTACTGGTCGGGTCCACCCAGCTGGTTTTGACGGATGGGTTGAGCAAAAAACAGGTATCCGACCCGCCGGCTGAGATTGGCCCAGACGTGCAGTGGACCGGTCGTACACCCACCAATAAGATCGTCAATTTTTATTTGGATGAGCCAGCGGCTGAATGTGAAAACTTAACCGGCAAACTGGTCGGCGTCCATATCGATAAAGGCTTTTCGCATTCACTGTTTGGCAGAGCGAAAAATGTTGAGCCCTCCGCTGGGGGGTTGAAAGGAGTTGAAAATTATGCTGCATAAGGTGAGCATTGCGGGTTTGACCATGGATCCAGCCTCGAACACGCCGATTATTATATTGAAATCAGAAGAAACGGATCAGGCGATTCCGATTTGGATTGGTTTGCTTGAAGCCACTTCAATAGCGTCAGCCCTCCAAAAAATAAAATATGAACGCCCAATGACCCACGACCTTTTTAAGAATTTTACGGACTTTTTAAACATTTCGATTTCAAAAATCGAAGTGTGTGATTTAAAGGATAATACCTTTTTCGCCAAAGTTTATTTTATTTCCAAAGACACCAATTTTGAAATGGATGCGCGCCCGAGCGACGCGATTGCACTGGCGCTTCGATTTGACGCGCCGATCTATGTGGCTGATGAAGTCATGCAAAAATCGAAAATTGGAGACAGTGAAGCCGAAGTTTTAGACACCAGCAAAGAAGGGAAAAAATGGGCCGATTATCTGGAAAGCCTATCACCGGAGGATTTCGGTAAGTTCAAGATTTAGAACGATGTTTTACCGCACCGGGCTTATACCGCTTTCCATAATAATGTTCCGAATTACGGAATTGCGGTATAAACGGTTGCACGATTGTACGGTTGTAGAAAAAAACGTTTCAATACCGGAACGTTTTTTTGACAACCACTATATGCTGTGAAATTGTCTGCCCTCATTTTAATCCACTATTTTCATTCCGTTAGAAAATTCCCAAAAAAAGACGTTTTCGCAAGTTTGGTTTTGCGGCTCAAATTGTTCATAACTTGTTGATAACCGCGAATCTGCCTAAAATGTTTAGGAAAAATTTTAGATTTTATAAGTTTGCGAAATGAATGGATATATTTTACATCATGATCTATTTTCAATAGATTCCAATTAGATGCCCGTTGTTGATAACTCTGTTCGGCCGAATTTGAAAAACAGGTATAATCCGATTTGACACTCAGGCCGGTTTATCCAAATATAGTTTTAAGGCCATCTGCATTTTTTTCCTTTCAGGAGATTCAATTGTGTTTGCTGCCGCATTTTTCATGCGCGGCCAGGAGGCAGACAATTTAAAAATTCGTTGCCGAATTTGCAAATTTCAGTAGCCGCTGAATTCTGGTTGGCTCGGCACCCATGGGATTGTTAAATCGGCTTTAAATGTCCATATGTTGTGGTTCAAAGAACAAGCTATACAATATATTGTTGACATGAGACCTGTTTTAGACTATGGTATATAGGAAATCAGATAAATTTTTATCACTCAACAGCTTTTAAGGAAGGCATCATGTGCACGATTTTAGTGATTGATGATGAAAAGGGTATTTTGCGCGTGATCCAGGAGGCTTTAACAAAATTCGGCCATGACGTCGAAATAGCGCTTGATGGAATTGAAGGGATTCAAAAATTTGATGACGGCAGCTATGATATGGTGATTACCGATTTGCGCATGCCGAGACTTGATGGCAAAGGGGTGGTTCAGCACATCCGCAATTCTCGCAAAAATTCCGTTCCCATTATCGGCATTTCAGGAACACCCTGGCAGACCCAGGATTCGGGTTTCGATGCCGTCCTTTTCAAACCATTTCCGCTTCAGGATCTGGTGGAGTCGGTCAAAAAACTGACAGCCATCCCGGCCAAATCCGCATTGAGTGCCTGAAGCCAGAAACAAGTGACAGGCAGCCAGCAGCAAAATCATTGCTGCTCCTTTAAAAAAACCTCATGATACTCGGTGCTAACCAGATGTTCTTTTAACAGGCGTGTCATCAAACTAAAAATTTCAGACAGATCTTCATCAGACAGGCGCTTAATTATTGTCCTCATCAGCCGATCGTCTGAAAATTTTTGGAGGTAATATACAACCGTGTTTTCGTCGGTCTCGCGATCGGCACAAAAGCCCACCAGTCCTTCATATGTTTCTACAAAATTATGAGAGTGAATGGTCATTTAGTTTTGATCCAATACAGTGCGAATTGAAGTGGCCAGATCATTTTTTATCACCGGTTTCATGACAAATTTTTGAATCCCCATGGATAGCGCTTTTTCTTCGGTAATGTCTTCGTTAAAACCGGTGCAAAGAATGACGGGGATATCGGGTTTTATATCCAGCAGTTTTTGAGCCAGTTCATCGCCCGTCATGTGAGGCATGGTCATGTCCGTAATCACCAGGTCGAAATTTTGAGGTTGTTTCGAAAACTCCTTGAGCGCTTCGATACTGTCAGTTCGCGCGGTGACCTGGTAGCCCAAATTTTCCAGCATCTTTTGTTCCATAGAAATGATTTGCTCTTCATCGTCGATCAAAAGGATGCGCTCGTTGCCCTTGGCGGCGCCATTGGACGGCTCGAATTCGATTACGGCTTCAGCATCTTCGATAATCGGCAAATTAACCTGGAAGGTGGTGCCTTTTCCCGGCGAACTGGCAACGGTGATGTCGCCCCTGTGGTTTTTAATGATTCCATGAATGACGGATAACCCCAGTCCCGTTCCTTTGCCTTGCTTTTTGGTGGTGTAATAGGGTTCGAAAATCCTTTCCAATACCGAAGCATCCATGCCGCAGCCTTCATCCTTAACTGTCAGCTGCAAATGCTTGCCGGGCTGCATACCGATTTTTTCAATCGTTTCTTCATAGCCGATATCGACTTCGCTCAGGATGACTTCCAGTTTGCCGCCCTTATCCTGCATTGCCTGGTAGGCGTTTGTGCAGAGATTCATAATCACCTGATGAATTTGAGTGGCATCTCCCATTACAAGGTTACAGTCGTCATCGATGTTATGAATGATTTCTATAGACGCCGGAATCGATGCCCGTAAGAGATTGAGGGCCTCTTTTATGATATATTGTACCTTTACAGGCTTGCGTTCCTGGTCGCTCTGCCGGCTGAATGCTAGGATCTGCTTGACCAGCTCCGTGGCGCGATTGGCGGCCTTGAGAATTTCTTCAAGGTTTTTATGCGCCACACTGTCTTCGGAAACTTCGTCCATGGTTAATTCGGTATACCCGACAATGGGAAATAAAATATTATTAAAATCGTGCGCAATACCGCCTGCCAGAGTACCAATGGCCTGGATTTTGAGAACCTGTTGCAGTTGACGTTCATATTTGGCCAGCTTCTGGGTGCGCTCTTCGACCATCTCTTCAAGGATTTCATTTTGATTGCGCAGCAGCGAATAAAATTCGAGGCTCTCGAGCGCGTTGGCTGTATTGAGCAATATGATCGATAACAGGGTCAGGGAAGTGTCCGGGATTTTACTGTTTTTTTCCGGCAGCAATCCGATGAACATTCCCCGGATGCGCGAATAGGTGGCAATAACATGCAAAACGAATTTGCGGCTATGATTTTTGGACGAGATCAAAACACCGCGCTTTTCTCGTATTGCCCAGGAAAAATAGCCTTTTTCGATCATGTGATCGACTTCTTTTTTAATAAATGTTTTCAGATGGTTCTCGCTGCATACGGATAAATCGAAATCCGATTTTTCCTGATCCACAACATAGAGCGCATTGGCTTCGAAATTAATCAGGTGGCTGATCCGCTTATCGGCTTCCTGCAAAACATGTTCGGGGCCGTAGCCCTTGTTAATATTTTCTTGAAAATCACCTAACGATAGCGCCATTTCGAGAACATTTTGGATAAACCGCCGGTTCTCTTCCAGATAATCGATACGGGCTAAAAGTTTTTCGGGATCCATCTGTTTGGTGATATTGTTTTTCATAAAACTTTTAAATTTCCAACATGGATTCTAACGCAAAAAATTGATGGGTCGCCTGTTTGACAACGACGTCAAAACAGGTCGGCGACAGCCCCAGGCTCTCCCAGGCGGCATGATCCAGCGGCGGTACAAACCGTTCACCGCTGGTGCCAATTCCCAAACCGTTGGTTATAATGTCCGCCAGATGAACCAGGGTGGCGGGCACCGGTTGCTGGGCCTCACGGGGGTTGTGATGAAAAAATATGTTGTTTTCCAGAACCATCGGCAGCTTCCACTGCTGCAACAGATACTTGACAACATGGGTGTGGTTACAGCCCAGATGATCATTTTCCTGCAGGTACAACAGCGTATCCGAGGATCGCGCACGGCTCAATATATTGAGCGATTCTTCAGGGAAATAGCTGTAAAGAATCAACCGTCCCAGATCATGCAACAACCCTGAGACAAATAATTGTTCCGTCTGGGGAATGTTTTTGTGGGCGGCTAAGATCCTTGAAATGATACCGCACGCCAGACTATGCCTCAGAAAAGAGTGCATACTGAGGATTTCTTTAGGAATTTTGTTAAACAGGGAAATAATGCTGATTCCAAGTGCCAGCCCTGAAATTTCGCGGGTACCGATCAATGTCACTGCCAGTGAAATTTTGTCGATTTTTGAAGGGAATCCATAAAAGGGTGAATTAACGATTTTCAATAAAAGTGCGGTCAAACTTGGACTGCGGTGGACTACCTGCGCAATATCCTCGGCCGATGACAACGGGTTTGCAATGACCTCGTTTAATTCAAAAACGATCGAAGGTATCTCCGGAAGCGTAATGTTTTCCTTGTCCAGTTTCTGCAGAAAATTACTTCCAACTGTCGGTTGCTCAAGATCAACTTCCGCCAGACCGATCGTCTTGTCCTTTTCGGAAAGATTGTACTTGCTGCGAAACAGAATAGAAATTCGAAATATTTCTTTAATTGCCGGATGTTCCAAATCGACATAGCGAAATAGATCATGAGTTCTTTCTTTAATTTTTTCAATAAGTTGCGGATCCGCAGGGCCGGCAGAAGTATCCTTGCTGCCATTGTTGCCGCGGATATTGACTTCTGTAACACCCCAAATCTTGAAAATTCGAATATGGGCAGACTGGATTTTTTTATCCCTTTTCAGAAGCAGTCGGCCATTGATATCCTTGACTTCTTCGTCCAAAACCATACCCGGTTTCAGTTTGTTAATGTGAATGCTGCCCATGCGATTTAGATCCAGCTCCTTCCGACAGGTCTAAAAGCCTTATAACCAACCAGAATTAAAAAGAATATGTTTCAAATAAACGTGTTTTCCCAGTTGCTGCCGCCAAATTGAGTGCCTTAACTATTAATGATTATCGTCTTACTTTTGAATAAACTTAAGGAAAAATAAGAAAAATCGGACTGTTCGGATGGTTCGGTTGAGACCGGCATTTGGAATCGGATGGGCCGGAGAAAGCCTATCTATCCCTATTGGGCACCAGCCCTTCCAGCAACGTGGTTATGGCCGCCAGGTAGTCTTTCAGGCCGCGCATGAAGATATCGTTGTGGTTGGCCCCCGGGATTTTCAGGAAGGTCTTGTGCGGTGCCGGACATGCTTCAAAGAGGGCCTCGCCATCGGAGAAGGGGATGATATGGTCGCGTTCGGCATGGATGATCAGGGTGGGCTTTTGAAATCTACTGATTTTGTCAATGTTGCGAAAACCCTTGGCCTCTTCAAACCCGATTTCAGCGGTATTGATCCCCAAAAGCACCAGCAGGGGACCGGCATAGGCAAAACCACTTTCAACAATCAGGCCATCAATGCCGGCCGCATAATGTAATGCCAGTTCCAGCACGGAAGCGCAGCCAAGGGATCGGCCCATGAGGACCACAGGGCCAGGGTAATCGTTTCTATTAAGCCACTTTTTCACATAATCAAAAATAATGTGGGAATCCCGCATCATTGCGGTTACGGTGGGTTGGCCGGTGGAACGGCCGTAACCGCGATAATCAACGGCTAAAAAATTGATCCCCAGTTGATTCATCATTTGGCCGAATTCATCGTAGTCGGCCACGATTTCGCCGTTGCCGTGAAAAAAAAGGATATTACAGGCAGATTTGTCGGTCAGATGAAATCGGGCTCCGACTGCGATTTCGGCTTCTACCGGTATCATGATTTCCGTATTGCCTGATACGGATATCGATCGCCCGAATTCCGGTCGCGGATGAAATAGGTACATCAATATTTCGGGACGATCCAATAGCGAATAGTCTATTTTTGAAATATCGATCATCAATGTCCTCCACGCGCATACAGGTTGGGTGGTTCGCTTATCGAGGACGAGGACGAGTACGAGGACGAATAAGAGGTTAGGCAACTTTCCGCTGCTTCGTCCTCGGCCTCTTTGGTCATGCCGCATCAACCGGCAGTTCGAGCATCCGGGCGGCAACTTCTTTGAGGATTTTGACAGCGACCATTGCGGTGATCTCAGCCGGGTCCCGTTTGGGGTTAAATTCGACGATGTCGGCCCCGGCAATCGGAACCTGCAGCCCCTGAATGAGTTCTATCAACCGACGAGTCGACATGCCGCCGGGTTCATGATGGGAGACACCGGGAGCAAATGCAGGGTCAAGTACGTCCAGATCGATTGACAGATAGACCGGATTTTTCCAGCGGATGGCGCTTGCCTTCTGCAAATGTTGCATATCGATAATTTCGGCACCGAATCGTTCGGCCTGCTGTTTCTGGTGCGGGTTAAGGGTTCGAATGCCGACCTGAACCAATCGCGAAACCAATTTTTCTTCCATGATGCGGGCAAACGGGCAGGCATGCGAATAGCGGTTGTCGTCGTAGCTATCATAGAGATCCGGGTGTGCATCCAGATGGAGGATGTCAAGCCGGTCGAATTGTTTGCTGTAGGATTTTAAAATAGGGTAGGTAATGGCATGATCCCCGCCCAGAGATATCAGGCGGATATTGCGGTTTAACAACTCGGCGATGGTTGCTTCAATGCTTGCAATGGCATCCGGTTCCCTGGTGATGGTCATATCGCCAAGGTCTATAAAATCAGAACGGACAGCCAGATCGATGCCGGATTCCGAGCATAGATTGACGGCGCCGCCATTCCAGGCGTTTCGGATTTGGGCCGGCGCCAGGGCTGATCCCCGCATGAATGACGAATAGGCATCAAATGGAATGCCGACCACGGCAACCGTTCCCGCTTTCAAGTCGTCAGGACAATTTATCATTTGATTTATACCGGACAGGTGTGACCACCTTGCGGTCACTGTTGCAGGGAACGTACCGCTAGCACCCGGCAACCTTTGTTTTCATGCAAATCTATTGAAAAGGCGCTCCCGATGTTGAAGTTGAATGCCAGCGGCAGTCCCAGGGCCGTGTCGGATGCCCAGATCAATATACAGCTGATTCTAATCTGAGGAACGATTTTTACCCGATGACCGCATTTCGTATCGTATCCTTCATATTTTGGGTCTTCTACATAAAGGCTTTGCAATTCGGAGATCGTGGGTAGACGCCAGTTACCGTATAGCTGCGGGATACTATCCGGGAAATCATTTGCAAGCCAGCCTTGAACCTGGTTCCAGAAGATATCGGTCTGGTTATCGGTTTTTGCCCACATGAGCCCGAGTTTGCGATCCGTAACCGTGCCGTCGCCATGGTCAATGAAGCGCTGCTCAGCCAGGGCCAATTCATAGGCGCCCGCAATCGTTATCAGGACAACGATGCAAAAACCGGCCAATCTCTTGGACATCGCTTTAACCCTAATTGATCGTAAACAAAATGAAAAACAGGGGTAAGATTTTAAAATAGTTGTCATTTTTATTATGTTTATTAAAGAAGCCCTTAGGTGTCAACCCGTAAAGCCTTGAGAACCCTGCCATTCAAATGGATACGCGACCCCCGTGTGAATGCCAACTGCTGATATAGAAAATTTTGTATACCAGATTATAAAATTCCAAATTCCAAGCGTCAAATCGCAGCGTGCATCTATCTTGCTAACGGTTTCAGGTGTCAGTGTTCAGCGCCGCCGCTGGCCTGAAAAGCGGCCAGTCTAATCTTAAAAGAAACTTTGTCCTTGGCTAGTTTCATATGACGGGTTAACTAAAAAATGAACACCCGCCTGCCATGCATAGTGCGATGGATTGGTGTAAACATGGACATATAAATCAAATGCTTAAATTGGCCTCACACCGGCTTCAAGGCATTGCGGGCAGGTCGAACATCGAACATTGAACGTCCAACATCGAATAATGTATTCTGCCCGACGAGAGCCTCCCTTCGACAGGCTCAGGGTCTAACGACAGGGTCTAACGACAGGGT
>CBDUUO010000018.1:0-16985 GCA_965370395.1 uncultured bacterium | reverse complement strand
ACGATCTTTCTGATTTTGATTTAAGAGAAAACTAAGATACCACTATGATATCAGTCTGCTTCCATATCGCATTTCAAATGACTTTCGATTTAATTAGCTTCTATATTTTTCATCTGGTTTGGAGCCTTTAAAAGATAAGGGGTAACCTAATGTCCGAAAAAGGTTTTAAACGCAAACTCACTGCAATTATTAGCGCTGATGTTGTCGGTTACAGCCGTCTTATGGACGATAATGAAGAGGCGACCATCCGAACCCTAACCGACTACCGTGCTTCGATGTCTATGCTTATCCAGCAATATAGAGGTCGAGTGGTGGATACGACTGGTGATAATTTTTTGGCTGAATTTGCCAGTGCAGTAGATGCCATAAACTGTGTTGTAGAGATTCAGCGGGAACTTGCTGAGCGGAACACCGAATTACCATATGAGCGTCAAATGGAGTTTCGCATTGGTATCAATGTTGGAGATGTTATTGAGGAGGAAAACCGAATCTATGGTGATGGGGTCAACATTGCAGCCCGAGTGGAAGGTTTGGCTGAGCCAAGAGGTATTTGCATATCTGGAAGGGTCTATGATCAGGTGGAAAATAAGCTGGATTTTAAGTACGAATATATGGGAGAGAAAAAGGTTAAGAATATCGCCAAGCCTGTGCGGGTATACCGAGTTCTTTCTCATCCGGGAGCTGCTGCCCACCGAGTGATCGAAGCGAAAGGCGCTATGGAGAGAAAATGGCGGAGAGCGGGTTTGGTCATAGCGGCTATAGTGATAGTAGTAGCCGGGGCCTTTGCGATATGGAACTTCTTTTTACGTCATCCGCCGATCGAGCCCGCCTCTGTGGAGAAGATGGCATTTCCATTACCGGAGAAACCCTCCATTGCCGTGCTGCCCTTTGTCAATCTGAGTGATGACCCGAAGCAGGAATATTTCGCCGACGGCATGACCGATGACCTAATTACCGATCTCTCACAGATATCAGACCTCTTCGTCATTGGGCGTAACTCCACGTTCACCTATAAGGGGAAGCCCATAAAGATTCGGCAAGTCGCAGAAGAGCTTGGTGTGCGATATGTGCTTGAAGGTAGTGTGCGCAAGGCCGATAATCAGGTTCGAATCAACGCGCAGCTCACCGACAGCACAACTGGTGGACACCTTTGGGCGAAGCGCTATGATGGTCATCTGGACGACGTCTTTGGCTTACAGGACAAGATCACAAGGAAAATTGTTGCTGCGCTTGCGGTGAAACTATCAGCGGGTGAGCAGGAAAAGGTTACCCGCAAGGAGACCGATAATATCGAGGCATACGACGCCTTCTTGAAAGGCTGGGAGCATTATCGCCGGTGGACGCCGGAAGATTTCCGCAAGGCGATTCCCTATTTCGAGAGGGCCATTGAGTTGGATTCCCATTATGGACGGGCCTATGCTGCGATGGCCTCGACCTACTTGGAAACCTGGCAAAGGCAATGGGATTGGCCTCAGGTTTTGGGTTTATCGTCACATGCATGTTTTGACCAGGCGGGAAAATACTTGCAAGCGGCCATGAAAGAAGGGGACGTTGTTGACTAATTGGACTTATAGTTCCTTAGGAGAAAACGAAGGAAAAATAGTCCTTGCCAGCTCATGGCGGAAAACGACAGCTCATGGCTCCAGGAGGACCAGTCTTCGCTCTGACGAGCTACGCCTCGGCAGGCGGTTTATGGCGGAAAACGACACGTCTTCACTCTGGCGAGCTTCGCCGCCCCAAGCAAGTCGTGTTAGCCGGTCCTTTAAAGCGGTCAGGGTCGACTGGTTTGATAGATTCATTGAAACTTATAATTTTATGGGTCCCTCTTGGCCCTTATCAAGTGAAATTTTACAGTATAAGTTGTGAACCAATTTCCACAAATCTATGATAATATTTTCACTCTAAATATAATTTCCTCTGAATCATTCAAGCTAATCCTTCGTAATTATTATAATTACTGAAAATTTTCTTTAATCCCCTGTTTTTGCATAAATTTTGCACCCTCTTTGTCCTAATATTGCCACTAAATGGACTAAACTATTTATCTGATTGAAACAAAAGCGGCATCTGCCAACAAGGGAGCCAAAAAGCCCTAATATATTTATAGAAAACATTCATTTGTCAACAATATTTCTGGAAAGGTATGGATGATGAAAGCATTAAAGATTGATAAGAGCATTGAACGTAGGATTGAAAAACGACATGCTTGTTCAGAAGACATATTTTTCGCGACCCAAAGCCGATTCTATGAAGGTCAACTTAAAGATTATAGTCGCTATGGTCTTTTTATCAGGACAAAAGAGGTCTTGCCCATAGGAGAAATAATCACCGTAGTGGATCCGCACCCAGAAGGTGGGAATGAAAAACGTAAAGGTCAAATCTTATGGAGAAATAAAGAAGGATTCGGGGTGGAGTTGTATCGGTCCCGTAATGAAAGGGAACCTTTAGTCATCCGATTTGAGCAGAGAAGCATTAATAGAGGGTTATAATTTAAGTACTTGAACGCAGAAAGAGCAAGTCTAATTAGTCAACAACGTCCCCTACTTTATTAATCCCTTCGCAGTTGCTAATTCTTCGATCTCTTCAAGCGACATGCGATCCAGCTGTTCAATTGGTATGCCCAGCTCAGCTGCCGCTGATTGTTTTAATGGCTCTACTTCTGGGCTATTTAAGAATTCGTTGGAACTGGATTGAGAAGCATCTAATTTATCTTTATGACTTGATGATTCATCTGCTTTTATTTTGCCGGCCTGTTTTTTTGAATACCAGAGAAAAAGGTTCAATACGATTACGGCAACTCCAAGTATCAGTAATATCAGTTTCATTTAAAACACCTCTTATAGCTTATTGGCATTTATTACGAATACTTTAGAGCGGAAAAAAAGAAACGGTACATCAGCACCGGGAACCACGCTGCCCATGTCCGGTTGCCTCAAGCAGCTGTGAACAACCGCGGGCCTTTCCTGTTCGGTGATTTTATGCTATAATAATATAAAGTTGGTGAGAGTCCAAGTAAGACAAGTAAGATTAACTTCCTCAATCGGGGGGCAGTTCGTAGTGGGTTGCCCCCTTATCTTTAAGGTCATACAAACCGAATCATACGGTTAGAGGTGAGGCTTTGAGCAATTTAACCTTCATCGGCATCAGCTTAATTGGTTTCGCGATAATTTTTATTTTGCTTCGGATTCTGCCCAGGATTAAAGACAAAAACAGCGACCATTCAATCAGACAACATCCTTCCCTTTCCTCCTACCGACAATCGACAGGCCCGAAGAAAGTCTACAGGATTTAGCCTGACGAGAGCCCTTCTCCAAAAATTCCCGGGGTACTTTATTACCAAATTAATAATTCAAGATTTAAGTTAATTTTTAAGTTGCCGATATAACCTGGTGAGCGTAGCTTCACGATGGTGCAGCACTCTCAATGGGTTGGGGTGGCTTCCCGGAGGTGGGGAGTCACCCTGATTTCCATTATCTGTGAAAGGTTAAAATGGCAGGACAAGAAAAAAATCTTCTTGTTCTATAAGAGGCAACACGATGGGTAAAAGAAAAACATATTGTACCAATTTGGATACCGAGCTGATGAAGGAAATCAGAGTTCTTTCAGCCCAGCAGGTAAAGCGTCAAAACGTCCTTCTTGAAGAAGCGATTAAGGATCTACTTAAAAAATATAAACACCTGGAACCTTCACTATGGGTTTCGAGTGCCTGAGTAATTCTTAAAAAACCGCCTCCTTATTTAAGCGGCAAATTCCCGCATCGTTATTCATGATTAAGCTGCTTTTTTCCGTTTTTCCAATTCGGTCTTGATCGCCAATCCGATTTTTTGAACCGTATACGGTTTTTTAACATATTCTCCGGCCCCCAGCCGCTGGGCTTTTTTAACCTGATCGGTTTCAGAATAGCCGCTGGCGATAATTGCCTTTTGCTTCGGGTGCAACCCGATGATGCGCTCGTAGGTTTCCAGGCCGTCAATTCCAGGCGGCATAATCATATCCAGAACGACTAAATCCACCGTGTCTTTTTTCAGCAACTCAACAGCTTCCTCGCCGCTTTCAGCCGTCTTTACCGAATAACCCAATTGCAACAGTATTTTTGAGGCAATTTCTCTTTGCTCTTTTACATCGTCAACCACGAGGATGGATTCTCCGTTCCCATGGTAATCAACAGATTTTTTGATGCGGTTATTTTCAGCGTTTTGTTTTCGGGTTACCGGAAAATATAGCTTAAACGTGGTGCCCCTTCCCAGGTCGCTTTCAACATGGATGTAGCCTTTGTGATCCTTGACGGTTCCCCACACAACGGCCATTCCCAAGCCGGTTCCACTTCGGCCCATCACTTTTTTGGTATAAAACGGCTCAAATATCTGGCTTATTTCTTCCGGCGGTATGCCAATACCGGAATCAGATACCGTCAAAATCACATAATCACCCTCTTCGACATCATCGTAACCTCTTATGGGCCTGTCAATATACTGATTTTCGGCTTTTATGAGAACCGTTCCGCCTTCCGGCATGGCTTCTGCCGCATTGGAAACCAAATTCATCACCGTTTTCGAAAGATGTACGGGAGATCCTATGATATTTAAAAGCGCCGAATCCAGATACGTTTGCACCTCCACCAGTGGATGAAATGATTTTAGTTTTGCGAGCTGCGGGCTCTCGAAATACTCGTTTATAATATCATTCAGATTTATAACCTCTGAAATGGAGACACCCCTTCTTGCCAGGGTTAATAAATCCTGGACAATTGCGGCCGCCTTCTTACCGGATTCCTGAATGGTCTGAATGGGTTCTGCCAGGGGACTGTCTTTGGGAAGATCCATTAATATTAAATCCGGATAACTGACGATGCCGGAAAGAATATTGTTCAGATCGTGGGCGACACCTCCCGCAAGGGTTCCGATCGCTTTCATTTTTTGGGCCTGCTGAAGTTTCTTTTCTAATTTCTGCCGCTCCCGTTCGGACTGTTTTCGTTCTGAAACATCCCGCATCAGCCCGCGAAATCCAACAATATCATCATCGGCGGTTTTAATGGGTGTCGCCGACAGGTCAACGGTGATGATCCGGCCGTCTTTCAAATTAAAATCAAGATCCGCAAGAACCATTGGTCTGCCGGTTCGGGTGATTTGATTAAACACCTGATACATTTTTTCCGCAGTTTGCGGGCTTGAATACTGCGCATAGTTGATCCCCATTAAATCTTCGCGACAATGCCCGGTAATTCTGCACAGAGAGTTATTGAAAAATATCAGGTTCCCGTCGAGATCCAGTTCAAAATAACCCTCTTCAATATTTTCCAGGATACTGCGATATTTTTCTTCACTTCTGCGAAGTGCCTTTTCAGCCTGAACCCGTGAGGTAATATCGATTATGGAGGCGATACTTCTCTGGGTGCCCGGAATCATGCTGGTCTGTATAAAAACATTTTTGGTGCTGCCATGTTTGTCTTCAAGCTTAAAGGTGTATTCAGAAGGATATTCGCCGTCCTTTTTTCTTCTTTCGGCATGATAGCGGGTGATTCTCTCAAGATCCTCTTCGGCGACGAAATCAGTGGTTTTCATTTTGCCTTCAATTTCAGCTTTTGAATACCCTGCCATCTCTTCGGCCTTTGCGTTTATCTTTGACATGGTCAAATCCGCTTCAACGAGAATTGTTGCTGTTCCTGTATTCTCAAAAACACTTCGATATTCTTTTTCGGCTTCCCGCAGGGCCTCTTCCGCCTTTTTGCGGTTCTCGATCTCTTCGAGCAGCGCCTGATTTTTAATATTCAGCTCCCGTGTTCTTGTCCTGACTTTTGTCCTTAAAACCAGGTTCAAAAACAGAAAAATCAGGAATAATAACAAAGCGCCACCGCTGATCCCCAGCAGCCAGGCTCTATTGACCGGTTTAACATCTATCCCGATCCACTTGTTGATCGATTGGTAATAAATAGACTCTTTCTGCCGTTTGAGTTTGTGAAGGTGGAAATCCAGGGCATCCAGGATGGCTTTGTTTTGGCCCCTTGGAACGGCGAAATGTATTTTTTGAGGGCTCAGAATAATAGAGGTTTTGTTAATGTCATAATCTCTTTCAAACTGATGGCCGTAAAGATAACCGACAAGTCCGGCATCGCATTTGCCGATCTCAACCAGCTGCAGTACGTCATCATACTCAAAGGCCTCTATAAACCGGCTTTCGATCCCGAACTGTTTAATCAATTTCCGAAGGTTTAAAAAATACACGTCATTCTGGAGGACGGCAATTTTTTTGCCTTTTAAATCCAGGATAGACTCTATGCCCGACTCCTTGCCGGCATAGACCTGTCCCCAGTTGGTCAAAACATTTTCATAAGTAAAATCATAAATTTGTTTCTGCTCCTGTGAATATGCGATCGCTCCCAATACGTCTATTTCAGTGGATTTTAGATTCCCCAGACACTGAGACCATGAACAGCTGATATACTCAATATTCCAGTCTTCTGCATCGGCGACATGAGCGAGGATGTCCGCAAATATACCATTTATTTCACCATTCTTATCTTTAAATAAAAGCGGTTCGTTCTGATACATGCCGACCTTGATGGTGGTTGCCGCATTTAAGTTAATCGGATAGGCAAAACTTACCAACAAAAGACAACTAAATAGAATAATGGCGGTTTTTTTCATAATCAGCCGGTAAAATTATCATTACCCTAATTGAGCGAAAGTCGAGGTTGCCCCAGCTTCAAGGCGTCCAAGGGCGAAGCTGTAGTCGTCTACCGCCAGCCCTTGGCAACGCAGAAGATGGGGTGGCATCGGCTTTCCCGAAGGGTAAACAAAATGAAAAAATTTTCTTAAAACGACAACTCATCAATACAAGACATATTAAATTTTGGAAAACATAACAAAATGGAACATGGCAACTATTTTAAAACTTTACCCCTGTTTTTCTTTTTGTTTACGATCAATTAGGGTTTGACTTTGATTCCTCAGTTTAGGGTTAATATGAAACCAAATTAAGGTGGTGGTCCGATTATAACAAAGGAATTGCTCATTATCAATATCGGTTGAATTGTTAATAACTTTAACCGGTTCTATGGGTCGAAATAATGGATTAAACAGGCATAAAAAGAGAGAGGCGTCTTCGTTTTTGCGGAACAACTGAGGAAAGAGGAGGCTGCCGGCCGGAAATTTTTGTTTAGCCGGTGGTACTGCTGCTGAAGTAGGTTTTCCGATTGTCTACTTGAATTCCGCCGCGATTTTATCAGCTACACCGAAAATATATGAAATTAAGGCCGTGCGCATCCACATGCCATTGCGTTCCTGTTTCCAGTAAACCGCACGCGGATCTTTGTCGACTTCAACTTCGATTTCATAACGGCGGGGCAGCGGGTGCATGACGATGCAGTGGGATTGGATCACCGGCAGATGCTCTTTGGTGAAATGAAAATTGGAGTAGATATCGGTCTCTTCTGCCGGGGCTTTGGAATATTCTTTTTGAATGCGGGTCATGTAAATGGCGTCCACGTGGGGCATGACGCTGGCAAAATCATCGGTTTCGTGGAATTCGATACGATGTTTTTTCAGGAAGCTTTTGATATCATCTTTCATCTGAAATATTTCCGGTGAGACAAAATACAGGGTGATGTCTTTATAATTTCTGATCAGATAGCTCAGCGAGCGTACCGTGCGGCCGCGTTTTAAATCCCCCACCATGGCAATTTTTTTACCGTCCAGGCCGCCGATGTTGCGAAACGATCGCTCCAGGGTGTAGATATCCAGCAGCGCCTGGGTGGGGTGCTGATCGGGCCCGGAACCACCGTTAATGACAGCCACCGGCAGTTTGTTTTGATTCAGAATCCAGGCGGTTTTTTCGGCAAACCCGGCTTCAGGGTGTCGAATAATGATCAGGTCCACATAGCTGGCAAAGGTGCGGATGGTGTCTTCCTGGGATTCGCCTTTTACTTCCGAGCTGGTGGTGGTGCCGCGAATCTCCGATATTTTGAATCCCAGAATATGGCAGGCATTAAGAAAGGATATAAAGGTGCGGGTAGAGGGCTGAACAAAATACAGCATGGCGCGCTTATGGGAAAGCAGACTGCTCAGCTTGCGGGCGCCCATTTTGGTCAGGGCCATTCGACGGATCTGGGTGGCCAGCCGGCACATGGAATCCAGAAATGAGCGGTCAAACTGCTGGGCAAACAAAATATCAACCATGCGTCCGTCTCGCATGAAGAAATTGAGTTTGTCACTTTTTTCAATATTATAAAAATCTTCCCAGCCCTTGTAGTTTTGGATCGTGACTTCTTTTGGCTCATCCATGGCGCATGCCCTTCCTTTTTTTAGAACCTATCTCAAAAATGCATCTAACGCCCAATGGCTTCGTTGTGAGCCTCCTTAAAATGCTCACATACTCCCCGTGTATGCTGCGCTTTTGCGTCGGCTCACGCCTTGCTCTTGGACGTGATCTACTATTTTTGAGATAGCTTCTAGTTGGGTTTTCATATTATCATATTATTAAAGGAAGAATTTCGGTTTTGCAATAACAAGTAAACATTTTTGTATCCTGATTTCAGAACCATATTGCAGCCATTCTAAAAAAATAGCCCATCAAGATCGCCCCCACCAGGGAGAAGGAAACATAGAGAACAAAAACACGCCGGGCGACCAGAGGCCAAACAGCCGCCATGGCCGGCAGGGTGGTGGTGGGTCCGGCAATCAGAAAGGCCAGGGCCGCGGCCGGATTCATGCCCTGGGTCAATAAACCGCTGATCATCGGTAAGGCCGCCAGACTGCTGGTATAGGTCGGTACACCCAGGATCGCTGCGGTGGCAATGGCCATGGGGTTTTTCTGCCCCAGCGCTGCGGTTATCCACTCCTGGGGAACGTACAGTATAATCAGGGCTTCGAGAAAAAAGGCCAGGGCCATAAATTTAACCACCATCGCAGTAGCGGACAGCGTTTCTTTAAACAGGCGCTGCCGGAACGTATCGGGTGTGCTATCGCAGCCGCAGTTCTGATCCCCGCTGTTGCAGGAATCATTACGGATTGACGCGTTCAATAATTCAGCTCTTGCCGGTTGTGGGGGCTTTAAAGGAATGATCCCGGTCGAACACGAACTGCAATCGGGAGCGGAGCCCGATTTTGCGGACTGGACAACGGGCATAAATTGAAGCGGAACGCTTGAATGGGGTACAACCGATCGAATTGGATATTTTGAAAGCGGTGTTGCCGCAAAGCTGGCTTTGAATTTATCCCAGCTCATTTTTAACAATTCCCTTGTGCTCTTTACCTGTGTGGCTTTATGCGTCCGCAGGATCTGCTGACCCAGCCATCCGTTTTGCATAAGCATGTGGGTGACGAAGCCGGCACTCAGGCTTAAAACCAGTGTGGCGGCCAGGCGCCAGACGGCCAGCTCCCAGCCGATCATTCCGACACTTAAAAAAAAGATCTCCGGGTCCATGGATGGAGAGGCGATCCAAAACGACATCACCGGCGCCAGCGGCACCCCGCTGATCAGCAGCGATGCGATCACCGGGATGACTCCGCATGAGCAAAAGGGGCTAAAGGCGCCCAGAACAGTTGCCAGCACAACGGCAGTCAGCGGTCTGGCTTCAAACGCACGTTTGATATATTTGGATGCGCCTGACATCTGGACGGCCACTGCCAGGGGTATCGTCACAACCACATAGGGCCAGATATGCAGGAAGGCTTCGACAATGAACTGGCTGATTTTTAAGATGGGGTCCAGCATAGTGATGTCCTCCGTTTGGTTAATCGTATTTTTACGATAATCAAGAGTTAAAAAAAAGCTTCCTGCAAAGCAGCTCCCGCTCAAGCGACGGGAAAATTAAATAATTTTTAGAAAATATCGGTCACCTTCGAACGAAACCAGGTAATATTCTTTTCATCCAGTTGATAACACGTAGCAGTGCCTTCAATCACCCCTGAGATCCAACCGGAGTCTTTTAAGACCTTAAGATGCTGCGAAACGGTGGCCTGGGCAATAGGCAAATATTCGACAATATCGCCGGTGATACATCCCGGATGGGTTACCAGGAACTTGATAATTTCAAAACGGATGGGGTTGCCCAGGGCTTTAAGCATGCTGACCAGGCGCTCCTGTTCTTTTCCGGAAATATTTAAGGTGCAACATGCCGCCGGGATCGCTGTTTTTGTTTGTGCCATGGTGTTTAGATCCGTTTATCGTAAATTTACGATAAATATTATCAGACTTAAATTGGGGTTGTCAACCCCCTGTTACAATTTTTTTATTTTTTTTTAAATGGATTGATGAAAATTATTTTGCGAGTTAGCAGGATTTGATTTCCCAGCCGATCAACGCTCTGGCGTTTGCCACCGACGGGATTCACTGGGGTACCGGTGATTTTCGTTTTTTGCGCAACGTCATGATTTCGGCAACCACCTTCGGCGCAATTGCGATTTATCTGCTTGATGAAACCGTTTCAGGGGCCCTGACCTGGATCTGGCTGATCACCGTATGCTGGATTACGATCCGGGCAGGCTTTGGCGTGATGCGGATCTGGCCGGGGATCGGAAAATAGCCCTCTTAAGCAAAAGTGACTAAAGTGAACTAAAGTTTGGAGTGACTAAAGTTAATGTGTCGCTGCTCTCCATCTTTTTTAAATTTAAATGACAGAATTCCTTAACTTTAGGCACTTTAGGTCACTTTTCACTTTAGTCACTTATTCACCAAGGAGTTTGCCATGCAAACATTTAGAGCTTGTTACCGCTCAGAAATCGGATCCATTGAGGTTGTTGGAAATAAAAACCCAGTATTGTCTTGCCTGAGATTTGGCAGGATGTTAAATAAAAATATTTGAGGGCTGCTCTGAGTTCCATCTGCGCTGCCCGCTGAAAGTTGTTTTATATCGATCTGTGGCCGAATCTTTCTCCTGCTGCCCTCATTCTGCGCGTGTCATCTTAAGGTGTGAACCGGCACGTCTTTACCGCAAAACATAAACGCTTTTTCCGGGTTACCCATGATCAGACTCAAGAATTTGCATAAAACCTATTATATGGGTCGCAATCAGCTGCATGTTTTGAAAGGCATTGATCTTCATGTTCAGGAGGGGGAATTGGTGTCGGTGATGGGATCCTCCGGGTCCGGGAAATCAACTTTGCTAAATGTCATCGGGTTACTCGACACCTATGATTCGGGAGAATACCGGCTAAATAATGAGCCGATTCAACAAATGCGTGAAACCCGGGCAGCGCAATTGAGGAATCGGTTTTTCGGTTTTGTGTTTCAATCCTTTAATTTGATTCCGTTTAAAAATGCATTGGAAAACGTGGCGCTGCCGCTTTATTACCAGAAAATCAGCCGCAAAAAGCGCCTGGGGATTGCGATGGAGTATCTGGATAAAATGGGCATCTGCGAGTGGGCCGATCATTTGCCGGGTGAATTGTCCGGCGGCCAGCAGCAGCGCTGCGCCATCGCCCGGGCCATGGTCACCAACCCCAAAGTGATTTTGGCCGATGAACCCACCGGTGCGCTGGACACCGATACATCCTATGAGATGATGGAGCTGCTGAAAAACATCAATCAGGATGGCGTTACCATTATAATTGTTACCCACGAACACGATATTTCTGCCCGAACGGACCGGGTGATCCGGTTAAAGGATGGGGTGATTGAAAATCATCAAAAACCTTAGGTTGAAAACCAATGCTGCATTTCGTCGATAGATTCCAGGAGATCTTCAGCACCATTCAGAAAAACAAGCTGCGCACGGTATTGACCGGATTCAGCGTCGCCTGGGGTATTTTCATGCTCATTTTGCTGCTGGGATCGGGAACCGGCATCGAAAACGGGGTTAAAAATGAGTTTCGCAATGTGGCCACCAACAGCATCTGGGTCCATCCCGGGCAAACCAGCAAACCCTATAAAGGCCTGCAGCCGGGACGGCAGATTAAATTTACCAATACGGACTATGACGAAATTAAAACCAACCTGGAAGGGGTTGAGCACATTACCGCCCGCTATTACCTGTGGAATACGAACCTGATCACCTACAAAAAAGAATACGGCGCCTTTAATATCATTGCCTTTCACCCGGATCACAAATTCCTTGAAAATACCGTTCTCATTGAGGGCCGGCTGATCAATGAGTTTGACATCAGCCGGGCCCGCAAAGTTACCACCATCGGAACTCTGGTCAAAGAGCAGCTGTTTAAAGATGAACCCGCCGTCGGAAAATTTATCACCATAAACGGCGTGCCCTTTAAGGTCATCGGGATTCATTTCGATGAAGGCCGTGAAATGCACTTGCGGCTGATTTATCTGCCGGTTTCAACCGCCCAGAAAGTGTTTGGCGGCGGCAACAGGATTCACGCGTATATGTTTACGATCGGCAATGCCAACGTGAACCAGGGCCGCGCCATGGAGAAATCCGTGCGCGCAAAAATGGCGCTGCGGCACACCTTTTCCCCGGATGACCCAAAAGCGTTGAGAATCTTCAACACCGTTGAACGTTTTCAAAAGCTTGTAAATCTGTTCAGCGCCATCCGCATCTTTATCTGGATAATCGGTATCGGGACGATTATCGCCGGAATCGTCGGCATCAGCAACATCATGCTCATATCCGTAAAAGAGCGCACCCGGGAGATCGGCATTCGCAAGGCGCTGGGCGCGACACCGGGTTCCATTGTGAGTCTAATTTTATCCGAATCGGTGCTCATTACGGCTGTGTCCGGCTATATCGGACTGGTCGCCGGGGTGGCGGTCATCGAGCTGGCTAGTGCCTATCTGCCGAAGATTGATTTGTTTCAGCATCCGGAAGTCGATTTCCGGGTTGCCGTCGGCGCCCTGGTGCTGCTGGTGATTTCCGGAATGATCGCCGGGTTCGTTCCGGCCAGACGGGCGGCGGGGATTTTGCCGGTGGAGGCTCTGCGAGACGAGTAAAAACTGGTTTAAAACAGTCATCTCTTGCCCGAGAGCTGTGTTCTCCCGCCGGCGCGGGATTTCACGTCTAATTTTGCATAGAGCAAGGCGTTCATTAATTTGCTTCAAAATACTCGAATATCGCGGCAAGATGCCGCTCCCACAAATTGTTTCGGAAGAGAGCATGAAAAATTACGTTGATTACTGTTAGTAGTGGGATCCCGCTAAACGGGAGGTTTTTACGCTCCGCTTTTGAACCGGATCGCGCCTTTTGAACACATTAATTCATTAAATCAAGACGTGAAATCCCGCATTGTGCGGGGGCCATCGAACAAAATCTAATAATTCTAAGCCGGTTCCGGGAATAAATATACGGTAAACAAAATGATTTTTGATCGCGACAGCTGGCATGAAATTTTCAGCACCCTGAAAAAAAACAAATTGCGGTCGTTTATGACGGCGTTCGGGGTGTTCTGGGGAATTTTCATGCTGATCATCATGCTGGGAGCCGGGAATGGTTTGTATAACGGCGCCATGAATGAGTTCAACCGGCTGGCTAGCAACAGCGTCTTTGTCTGGACCCGAACCACAACGATTCCCTACAAAGGGTTTCCCCGCGGGCGCAAATTCTATTTTAACAATGACGACACCAAAGCCTTGCGGCAGCAAATCCCTGAGATCGAGCACATTGCACCCCGCAATCAACTCGGCGGGCACCGGGGGGTCGCCAATGTGACCCGGGGTCTGAAAGACGGTGCCTTTGGGATTAACGGCGATTATCCGGAAATAATCCACATCAAACTGATGGATATTATCGCCGGACGATTTCTCAACCACCTGGATCTTAATGAAAACCGAAAGGTGGCGGTTATCGGCACCCGGGTCTTTGAAGTTCTATTTGAACCCGCTGAAAACCCCATCGGGCAATATATTGAGGTCCAAGGTGTGTATTTTAAAGTCATCGGCGTTTTTAAATCCAGAGGGGAAGGCGATGAAGCCGACGAAGACACCCAGATCGTTTTTATTCCGTTTACGACTTTCCAGCAGGTTTTTAATTACGGCAACCGGGTCAGCTGGTTTTCGCTGACGTCAATAAAGGGTGTGCCGGCATCTGAAGTTGAACGTAAAGCCGTGGCCCTGCTGGCAGACCGCCATCAGGTATCGCCTGATGATGCTCCGGCATTCGGCCGCTATAATACCGAAAAAGAATACAATCAAATGCTAAACCTGTTTGCGGGGATCAATTTTCTGACCTGGTTTGTGGGGACATTCACCTTAATTGCCGGTGTGATCGGCGTCAGCAATATCATGCTGATTGTGGTCAAAGAGCGCACCAAAGAAATCGGCATTAGACGGGCCATCGGCGCCACGCCCTTCGGGATTGTGGGGCAAATAGTTTTAGAGTCCATCTTATTGACCACCTTTGCCGGATATTTTGGTTTGGTTGCCGCGGTGGGTGCGGTTGAATTTGTTTCCACCGCGCTGAAAGGAACCGGGTCCGGGACCGAATTTTTTAAAAACCCGGAAGTTGACCTGACTATTGCCCTGATTGCGCTGGGTATTCTGATCCTGTCCGGGGCGCTGGCCGGCTTGATCCCCGGTAAGCGTGCGATTGGTGTTCGGCCGGTGGAGGCGATTCGAACCGAATAAAAAAATGGTTTCAATGCCTTCATCGAACGTTTAATCAATTTGGTGACAAAACAATAAAAGGCAGTAGATTGAGCCATGAAAACATTATTTAAGATTTTAGGCGTGCTGGTTGTTCTGGTTGTCTTTGCCGGGACACTGGCATTTTTGTACAACAAGTCCCGCAAAAAGACCGTTGTTTATAAAACCACAACACCTGTGGTTACCACCATTATTAAAAAAGCAGTAGCAACCGGTTCGATTGTGCCCCGTAAGGAAATCGAGATCAAACCGCAGGTATCCGGTGTGGTCAAAAAAATTTATGTAGAAGCCGGTGGCCGGGTGAAAGAGGGAGATTTGCTCGCCAAAGTCAATATAATACCCAATCTGGTGAATCTGAATAAAGCCGAATCCCGCCTGAAGATCGCCAGAATCCAGCTGGATGATACCAAAAAATCATTAGATCGCCGCCGCAAGCTGTTTAAAAAGGGCATCATTGCCGAGTCCGACTTGCAGCAATATGAGGTGGCCTACAGCAGCGCCCGGGAAGAACTGGTTACCGCGGAAACCAATCTGGAACTGGTCAAGGAAGGCATTGCCAAAACCATGGGGACGACCACCAATACCTTAATCCGTTCCACCATTGACGGCATGGTGCTGGATGTCCCGGTGGAGGTCGGCAATTTTGTCATCGAAACCAACAATTTTAATGCCGGCACCACGATTGCAACGGTAGCCGACATGGGAGAGATGATTTTTAAGGGTAAAGTCGATGAATCCGAAGTGGGCAAAATCAAGCCGGGCATGGATTTGATCCTCACCGTCGGTGCCATTGAACATGAAACCTTCAATGCAACGCTGGAATACATTTCGCCCAAAGGTGTGGAAGAAAAGGGCGCCATTCAGTTTGAAATCAGGGCCAAGGCGAAGCTGAAGCAATCTCATTTTTTAAGAGCCGGCTACAGTGCCAATGCCGATATTGTGCTGGACAGACGCGATAACGTCCTGGCGATCAATGAAAGTCTGCTGCAGTTTGACGGCGACAAGCCCTTTGTGGAAGTTGCCACCGGGCCCCAGCAGTTTGAAAAGCGAAGCATTCAAACCGGGCTGTCAGACGGCATCAACATCGAGATTATTTCCGGTTTAGAAAAGACCGATAAAATCAAGATCTGGGATAAACCGATTAAAAAATAGCTGGAAAACCATACAAATTAAATGATCGGTCCTTTAACGATCATTCCCGTCCTTTTATTGCTGACATTTATTGCCCCCATCAGTGACAATATTTGTAACTGCCGCTCGCAGAAAAATTTCCATTACAATTTATGTAACTGTAATCATTTAAAAAAAGATCCCCTATCCTCGATGGTATAAATATTGCTCATGTTTTAACGAAAAGTATTGTTTATACAATCGCTATATTTGAAAGGGAAAAGATGAACAAGAAAAGACTCCTGGGGATTTGCTTGATATTTCTGATGGTTGCCTTTGTTTTTATCCAGCCGGCCTATGCCGGGCTCGGCGGTGAGATTGCCAAAGTCCTTGCCAAGACCTTCTGGGGGAAAATGGTATTGGGCCTGCTGACGCTCATCCTGCTGCCGGTCGGCATTTATCTGTACATCAAGCAGAAACTGGCGGAGCGGCGAGTCTATAAAGACCTGAAGTATATCGCGCAGTATGATCCGAATTTCGAATGGCTGCGGGCCAAAGAGCGCGTTTTAGACTGCTTTTATCGGGTTCATAGTGCCTGGAAAGAAGAAGATGTCTCTGAGGTCTGTGAGTATATGACCGACTGGTACTGGCAAAACCAGCAACTGGTCTATCTGGACAAATGGCACAAAGAAGGTCTGCGCAATATCTGTGAAGTCAAAAAGATCCGGGCGGTGCGCCCGCTGCTTTTCATTCATCGCAACGATGATATTGCCCATGAGGGCTCCCTGCTGGTGGTGTCGCTAACCGCCAAGATGAAAGATTATCGGGTTCAAGGCGACACCGACAAAGTGGTCGAGGGCGACCGGAAATTTAAAGATCATGAAACCATCTGGTCTTTTACGCTGGTTGAAGGCCAATGGCGGGTGTCCAATATTGAAGAGGCCGGGTGTGAATTTGACTATATTTTTCAGGTTAAAAATGTGCCCAGGATTGAAGAAACGGTTCTGGGTCTTGCAAATCCGATAAAAGCTGATAATAAGCAAATTGATACAGGCAGTCCGATCACCGGTTCCACCGATCCGCTTTAAACGACAATTATGATTTTTTTAAAGAGAACGGTTTCGCAAAAAGTCCCTTTCGATGTCATTGCGAGCGTAGCGAAGCAATCTCATTTGCGTTAACTGCTTGAAATCATGAGATTGCTTCGTCGCTTGACTCCTCGCAATGACCGACGAAAAGACCTTTTACGAGATCATCAAAGAGGAATTTGTTATAAAACGCTTTACCTCATCTGATCCCCTCTTGTCACCGTTCTTAGAGGTGATAAATTAACGATCTGACCGCTT
>CBDUUO010000017.1:0-17155 GCA_965370395.1 uncultured bacterium | reverse complement strand
CGAAACCTTATGAAGACGCCGATCTGCCGGAATGGAAGAAAGTCCTGGCCGAAGCGCCTGTCGAGCCCGCACAGAAAGTAGAAAAAGACAAAATCGCCAAGGCCAAAGCGCCTGCGAAAAAGTCTGATGAAAAGTTGCCGATTGAAAAAGCAGCCGCCGAGGCCCAAACCGCTGAGGAACGTTTGGCGGCAATTTCACCGGAAAAAAAATATACCGGTGAAAAAATTGCTTTTGATTTTTACGATACGAATATCAAAAATGTATTTCGAATTCTGAGAGAAATCAGCGGTAGGAGTTTTGCGATCGACAAAAATGTCACCGGCAAAGTCACCCTTACCTTCGAAAAACCGGTGCCCTGGGACCAGGTACTGGAACTGCTATTGAAAATGAACCAGCTGGGCATGACCATGGAAGGCGATATCATCCGGATTGCCACCCTCAGCACGCTGGCCCAGGAAGAAAAACTCAAACAGGCCCAGTTAAAGGCGACCCAGCAGGCCCAAAAGCAGGCCGAAGCGCTCGAGCCGCTGTTTACCGAGTACATCCCGATTAGCTATTCAAATGCCAAAACCGAAGTGTTGCCCCATGTACAGGCCGTTTTGAGCGAAGGCCGCGGCAAAGCCAATGTGGATACGCGCAACAATCAAATCATCATCACGGATACGGCCGTAAAAATTCAACAGGTCAAACAAATTGTCCAAAAGATCGATACGGTCACGCCGCAGGTCGTTATTGAGGCCCGCATTGTTGAGGCCAACACCAATTTTTCAAGAGAAGTCGGCTTTGATTGGAGTCAGGTGACGCTCGGATCATTTGATATTCCGTACACGGGCAGCTGGAAAGCGGGTCCAACCACGTTTGCAACCGACAATATTCCCGTCAATGCGGACCCAACCGGATCACTCTTTTTTAACCTCATGAAAACCAGTGGAACCTCGTTCGAAATCATTAATGCCGTGCTGGTCGCCGCCGATGTCGAAGGCAAACTCAACATCATTTCCTCACCCAAAATTATCACCCTGGACAACAAAAAGGCCAGGATAAAGCAGGGCTTTGAAGTACCCTACATCGAGCGAGATTCTTCCGGTGAAAGGACCACGAAATTTAGGGATGTCGACCTGCTGCTCGAGGTCACCCCGACGGTAACTCCGGATAATCGGATTTCAATGAAAATCTTTGTCACCAAGAATGATATCTTCCTGCAGACACTACTGGGACCTGCATTATCGACCAACGAGGCCGAAACCGAGATTCTAGTGGATGACGGCGACACGATTGTCATCGGCGGCGTCTTAAAATCCACCATTAATTGGTCTGAAAGAGGCATTCCGGGATTACGCAAAATGGGCGTCCTGGGCTGGCTGTTTAAATATCAGAAGGAAACCGATAACAAAAATGAATTGCTGATCTTTCTGACCCCGCGTATCATTCAGATGGAACAAAAACGCTTGTCGTAAATAATAATAAACCGACACCGGCAACGCCGGTTTAGCACCTGAATTTTGCACGAGTCGGAGGCTTTCATATTCTCATTAATTTTCATGCAAGATTCAGGTAGCAACCCAGAAGATAGCACCTAAAAAAATGCGAATCCGGTCATTGGGTTTTTCTCGGGCCAGATTCGCATTTTTTTTGTAACGCACCGGAATCGGCTTTAAATCCATAGATTTTTTCTGATAGCACGACGCCATTCGCTTCAAAAGTGGAGCGTAAAAGCCGACTCTAAAATAGAGCCTTGATCTCCCTACCCGCCTTTTCGGCCTGGTCGGCCAGCGCAGAATCCGGAGCCAGCCGAACGACCTGCTGGTAAGAACGATAGGCCTTTTCAAACTCCAGTGCCAGCTGATAGGCTCTGCCCAGCTGAAAATGCAGCGCCGCAGAGTCAGGGGCTTTTCGAACGGCTTTTTCCAATTTTACAACCGCCTCCGGTATGCGGCCCATGGCAATATAGGTTTGAGAAAGACCCGAGAGCGCATTGATAAAATCAGGCCTGATCTCTAACGCCTCTCGATAATATTTTTCCGAACGTTCCAAGTCGCCCTTGTAGTAATAGGCATTGCCCAGATTGGAATACGCAATGTGGGGCGTGGCGTATAAAACGTCTTTCGTTACTTTTTTATAATAGAAAATCGCCTGATCCCAATCCTCTTTACCGGCATAGGCATTTCCCAGACTGTTCATCGCCGGTCCATAATTGGGACTCAGGTCCAGGGCCTTTTTGTGGTGAACAATGGCCTCGTCAAATTTTTTTAAACGGGCGTATACAAGCCCCAGATCATATTGCAGCAGGTGATCATCCGGATTTTTCGCTTCGGCCTTTTTAAACTCCTTCATGGCGGCCGCGAAATTTCCCTGCTGCAGTTGAGCCTCGCCTATTCGCCTGTAGGCATTCGCTTCCCTTTCTTTAGTCTCCTTATTTTTGGTAGCACAGGATGCAAAGGCCATCATCAAAACGATACATCCGATCCAGATTAAAATATGTCTTTTCATTATCATTTACCTCACTCTAACGTTTTTTAAGATCCAGGATACCTGCAATATCTTCAGATACCCGACGAACAAAAGTTTTAAACGCTTTATCCTTTAACGGTTTGCCGGGGGTCGGCACGGCCTTGAGATCTTTGGGGCAAACATAGACCGGGGCATTGATCAAATCCGGATCCGGTTTGATGTTAAACTCCGGGGGGAACTGCTGTTCAAAATACATCTCCTGAAATCCGGCAAATTTGAGCGCATGGGCGGTCGATTTAATGACGGCGGTGTCATTTTTATCTATAACGCCGCGGCAAATGGCCTCAACCAGTCCGGCCAGCGCCTCTCCCCCGTGGGTGCAGGCGATGTGCCCGTTGCGGTTGGCAATGATCTCCCATTCCATGATGTCCTGTTCGGCGACCTCAACAAAGAAAACCCGCTGCCCGCCGGCCAGCTGATTATATCTTTCCACCAGATGGATCACCCGAGGCATGGAGACCGGGTTACCGATCATCGCCGCCTGGGCCACGCTGGGTTTTACAGTCACCGGCTCGAATTTGCGTTTTTTACGGTCCGGCTCCAGATAATACCGATAAACCGGATTGGCGTGTTCGGATTGCACCCCCAAAATTTTGGGAAGACCGTCGATCACACCGGCTTCCACAAATTTGATAAAACCGCTCATCACGGCGGTGATATTGCCGGCATTGCCGATCGGCACCACCACTGCCAGATGAGACACCTCATATTCGAAATCCTGGGCGACCTCATAACAGTAAGACTCCTGCCCCAGGATGCGCCAGGCATTTTTTGAATTTAAAAGCGCCACATTGTAATTTTCCGACAGCGCCTCAACCACCTTCATGCAGTCATCAAAGACGCCGGGAATTTCAAAAACGGTCGCACCGCTGCCCAGCGGCTGCGAAAGCTGCTGGGGGGTTACCTTTTTGTGGGGCAGCAGTACTGCGGATTTGATATGGGGCGTCAAGTAAGACGCGTACAGTGCGGCGGAAGCCGATGTATCACCGGTCGAAGCACAGATGGCGAGCACATCGGAGACCTTACCGTCGCGCACCATCATGTTGATATAACTCAGGGCGCTGGCCATGCCGCGATCTTTAAAAGAGGCACTGGGGTTCTGGCCGTCATTTTTAAAATAAAACCGCAGACCCACCTTTTCCTGTAAAAGAGCGTTGGCCTCAACCACAGGGGTATGACCTTCACCCAGATAAACGGCAGCATCCAGCGGTATGACGGGACCGATGAACTCGTGATACCGATAGATACCCTTTAAAGCCGGAATGTTTAACAGCTTGCGGTAATCGAATATGCGCCGCCACTCGGTGCCCGGCGTCTGGCTCAACTGATTAAAATTCAGATCATGGATTAAAAGGAGCTGACCGCAGTCCGGGCACACGTACAGGAGTTCCTCAATCCCGAATTCCCGGCCGCAGCCCAGACAGCGATAAATCAAACGACCGGCATGCCGTGGAAGGATTGCGGATCGAATCTCTTTGGGGAAATCATCAAGCTTCATGGTTTTATTTTGTCCAATCCACCCATATCGGTTTGCAACGCATCGGGAATAAGGACGCTGCCATCGGCCTGTTGGAAATTTTCAAGGATTGCCGCCACGCATCGACCCACCGCCAGCCCGGAACCGTTGAGCGTATGAACAAGCTCGGTGCCTTTCTTTCCTTTTTTCTTAAAGCGGATATTGCCGCGCCGGGCCTGAAAATTTTCAAAATTGCTGCAGGATGAAATTTCGCGGTAAACCCCCTGAGCCGGCATCCAGACTTCGATATCATAGGTTTTCGCGGCCGAAAATCCCAGGTCGCCGCTACACAGCTCAACGACCTGGTAGGGAAGTTCAAGTTTCCTCAGTATCGTTTCGGCATTGTCAAGCAGCGATTCAAGTTCGTCATAGGAGGTTTCCGGGGTGGTGAATTTGACCAGCTCAACTTTGTTAAATTGATGCTGGCGAATTAGCCCGCGGGTGTCTTTGCCGTACGATCCGGCTTCGGACCTAAAGCAGGGCGTATACGCGGTATAGTATATCGGCAGTTGCGCTTCATCCAGGACCTCGTCCCGATGAATATTGGTCAGCGGTACTTCTGCAGTGGGAATCAGGAAATATTCCCAGTCCTCCAGTTTAAACAGGTCTTCTTCAAATTTGGGCAGCTGACCGGTATGGGTCATGCTCTGCCGGTTTACAATAAAGGGCGGCAGCGTTTCCGTATATCCGTGGGTTTGGGTGTGAATATCGAGCATAAAATTGATCAGCGCCCTTTCCAATCTGGCGCCGGCTCCGAAGTAGAGCGGAAAACGGGCCCCTGTAATTTTGGCCGCGCGTTCAAAATCCAGGATGCCAAGCGCGGCCCCGACATCCCAGTGCGGTTTGGGTTCGAAATCAAAAACCGGCGGATCGCCAACCGTTTTAATAACGGGGTTATCGGTTTCATCCTTGCCCACCGGCACAGATGGATGGGGGATGTTCGGCATGCCCAGTAAAATCCTCTCAAGTGTCTCCTGGGTTCCGGCCAATACTTTATCCAGCGCTTTAATCTTTGATGACACCTCACGCATTTTGGCAACAACGCTGTCGGCATTGTCACCGGCTTTTTTCATTTCCGCAATCTGGTCGGAGACCACATTGCGCTGATGCCTTAAGGCTTCAAGCTCTTGCAATATGGCTCTGCGCTCATCGTCGCACGTTTTAAAGGCATCGAGATCGGCCGATTGGCCCCGCGCCTCCAAAGCCTTTTGAACGGTTTCCAAATTTTGTCTAACAAACTTGATTTCCAGCATTTTTTTCCTTATAATGAATGGTTCTAACATTGTTAAAATTCCGACCGCGCTGGTTGACGGCCGGATGAAATATGGGCGCAATTAGCATGGTAGGGCGGTATAGTCAATGATTATTGACGATTAGCCCTGCCGACAATTTATTTATCTTTTTAAATCTAATATAGTTCAATGGAGTCGTCATATGGAGGAAATCCAAACTACCAAAAGTCAGATTCGTCAGGAAACCGTCCAAAAAATTGCCGCACTTTCGGCTAAAGAAATCGCTGAAAAAACAAAAGCCATCGAAAATAGACTCTTTGATTTTGCCAATTTCCTGGAATCAAAAATAATCCTTTTGTATGTCAACAGTGCACATGAGGTTCAAACCGCAAACATCCTCAAGCGTGCCTATAATTACAATAAAATCGTTGTCCTGCCGGCCTACAGCACCGAAAATTTCGAAATGGAGTTGAAAAAAATCGACAACCTTAAAAAAGACCTGCATCAGGGACCGCGCGATATTCTCCAGCCGGATGAATCCCGCTGCAAGGTCGTTCCGATCGACAAAATTGACATTGCCGTTATTCCGGCAGTGGCCCTGGATGAAAAAGGGGGCAGGATCGGTTCCGGAGAAGGGTATTATGACCGGCTCATTCCCAGGCTGGCCATCACCACCCGCAAGGTTGCCCTTGCCCTTGAAGTTCAAATCATCCCACAGGCCCCCATCGAATCTCACGACAAGCATGTCGATATTATCATCACCGAAGATCGTGTGATTTATAAAATCTGATACCGCCAAACCCTGTAACGCTTAAGGTCGTCTCAATCCCGGGATGCCCTCGGTATGCCCTGTACGCCCTGTTCTGATGTGCCCCGAGAACCCGTTTATGATCCGGCGACCTGGGGATTTAATACCCATCCAAGCTTCTGCAAATTATCGGCTTCGCCAACAGCAATAACCGTATCATGGGGGGCAATAACTGCTTCAAAAGAAGGGTTAAACTGCATGCTGCCATCGGACTTCTTTATGGCAATGATAATGAGATTGTATTTTTGCCGGATGCCGGAGTCCTTCAGCTGGACATTTACCAGCTCAGACGCTGAACTCACCGGAATTTCTTCCATCTGGATATCTCTGCGTTTGTGGGCGAAGGCCAGATCCAGAAACGAGGTCACGGTCGGCCGGATAATCCGGTGGGCCATACTCACCGCCCCCATTTCATAAGGAGATTCCACAAAGTTTGCGCCGGCGGCGCGCAATTTGATTTTGGCCGTTTCCTGGCTGGAGCGGGCCATAATCAAAATTTCAGGCGCCAGCTGCCTGGCAGTTAATACCAAAAAGACATTGTCGGTGTCCGTTGCCAGGGCGGCTACCAGCCCTTTGGCCCGCTTGATCCCGGCTTTAATCAAAATGTTTTCATCTGTGGCTTCACCGGCAATATAGAGTATGCCGTCCTCATCCATCACCGGAATCTGTTCTGGACCTTTCTCAATAACGGCGACATCGATGTCGGCTCTCTTCAGATGCCGGCAAAGCACCCGGCCGATGCGCCCATATCCGCAAATGATATAATGATTTTTTAAACGGTCTATCTTTTTATCCAATCTGCGCCTCCCCAGAATGATTCTGATGCGGCCTTCGACCATAAACTGCACCACGGCCGCAGCAACATAGAGGGTAAACCCAACCCCTGAAAAAACAAGAAAGATCGTAAAAATACGGCCTGCTGCATCGACCTCATTCACTTCCTTAAAGCCGACCGTGGAAATGGTGATCACTGTCATGTAAAGGGCATCGATGAACTGCCAGCCTTCAATGATCATATATCCGATGGTACCTGCGGCAACGATCAGTATCAATATCGAAAAAGAGAAGATCAGATGTCGCGTGCCGGCCATAGATTATCCTAAAAAGTTCGCATCATATTTGGTTTAATGGTTTGATTATTGTAATATTTTAACAAAGGATCAAGGCCTTTTTTTTAATAAAGGCGAAAAAATACCGGCCCAGTCAAAACCACCATGCATTTGGCTATAATGAGAAAAATCATCAAAGTTGCCCCTGGATAATCTTGACCTAAAACGACCGAGTTGGTAGAAGAGCTGGCATGAACAAGGAAGCCATTAAATACGCACGCCAACGGGAGGAGATGGTCAAGCACCAGATCGCATCCCGCGGAATAAAAGACCCCAAAGTTCTGCAGGCACTTCGTGAAGTTCCTCGGCATCTGTTTGTCAGTGAAGCTTTAAGAGATCAGGCCTACGGGGATTACCCGCTGCCCATCGGTGAACAGCAAACCATTTCCCAGCCCTATATTGTTGCTGAAATGACCCAGGCCCTGGAGCTTGGCAAAGATGACCGGGTTCTTGAAATCGGAACCGGCTCGGGATACCAGGCAGCTGTTTTGGCCGAAATCGTATATCGCGTATACACCATTGAAAGAATCCGCCCGCTGTATATACAGACCCGCAATCTGCTGGACAAATTGCATTATCACAACGTTGTCATGCGGTGCAGCGACGGCACTGCGGGGTGGCAGGATGAAAGCCCATTTGACGCCATCATTGTGACGGCAGGAGCCCCGGACGTTCCTGAAAAGCTATTGGACCAGCTGGCGGAAGGGGGGCGCCTGGTGGTGCCGGTGGGTAATCAACACTCCCAGGATCTCATTAAGTTTACCAAAGATAAAAAGGGTATCCATAAATCCAATCTGGGAGGATGCCGCTTTGTCAAACTCATCGGGGCGCACGGCTGGAAAGAAAACAGATAAAAATGCCTAACTTGAATCTTAATCCGGCTTAAATTTATGGAGGACAAAAAACAATTGACCTGGAAAGAAGCGTTTTTTGCCAGCCCGGGACCGGCTTCTGTCAAAAAAGCCGGGGTCTTGTCTTTAAAAGGGCTGTGCATGGGGTCAGCGGATGTGATTCCCGGTGTTTCCGGCGGCACCATTGCGCTGGTTACCGGAATCTATGAAGATCTGATTGGGGCCCTTAAATCACTTGACGCCACAATGGTTAAAAAAGCACTCGACTTTGACCTAAAGGGCGCCCTGGCATGCGTTCACATTCGTTTTTTGCTTTCCCTTTTTGTCGGAATCGGTATCGCCATCATCAGTCTGGCACGACTGATGAATTTCCTGCTGAACCACTATCCGGTATTTACCTGGAGCCTTTTCTTTGGTCTTATTTTGGCATCCATATTGGTGGTTAGCCGGCAGGTGGCAACCTGGGGCCCCCGCACAGGCATCATCCTGGTTGTCGGAACCGTTGTTGCCGCTTTCATTGTAAATCTAATACCGGTGACAACTCCAGAAGCGCTCTGGTTTATTTTACTGTGTGGAATCATCGCCATCTGCGCCATGATCCTGCCGGGCATAAGCGGTGCGTTTATATTACTGATTTTAGGTAAATATGAGTTTATCACCGCCACTTTAAAAAACCCTTTTTTGCCCCAGAACCTGATGATCATTATCGTATTCTGCCTGGGATGCCTGATCGGATTGCTTAGTTTTTCCCGGCTGCTCGATTATTTGTTAATCAATTTCCGCCAGCTCACGATGGCTTTTCTCACTGGCCTGATGGTTGGCTCCATACCAAAAATCTGGCCGTGGAAGGAAATCCTTGAAACCAAAATCATTCGGGGAAAATCCCATGTCATCTGGGGCGCCAACATAATGCCGGAAACAATGAACGCTGAGGTGTTGGTGGCGCTGGTTCTGGCAATCATCGGGTTTATTGCTGTGCTGATTATTGAACGGTTGGCCAGAGTCAAAGAAAGTGACTAGAGTGAACTAAAACTGATTGGTTTATAGCTTTTCTTCGAGGAATTGTACGAATGCCTCAGACAACGGCGAGGGGCTGCGATATCGGTGTCGGGTAAGATAAAAATTACGCTTAAGATCCAGACCGTCTACTTCAAGCGCATTTAATTTGCCCGTCTGAAGATCCTCGGCAACTGCCAGCGTCGAAATAATCGACACACCGGCGCCGGTTTTAATCCCCTGACAGATTGCCTGGGTGCTTCCCAATTCGGCGATAACCTTTAGATCTTCAATGCTGTAACCCCGGTCAATGAGGTTTTGATGCAGTGATTTTAAGGTTCCGGAGCCGTGTTCCCGCAAAAGGAAAGGCTCTGAAACAAGCCGTTTTAAAGACACGCGCTTTTCGCCGGCCCAGCGATGATCCGCCGGTACGATCAGGCGCATCTCATCTTCGATTAATTTATTTTGAATGACCTTTTGGGTTTCTGCTTTCGCGCCGACAATTCCCAGTTCCAAACTTCCATTTAAAATGCTTTCAATAATATGACCCGTATCCCCGATAACTAAAGAGACGATTACATCCGGATACTTTCTTTTAAAATCACCGATCAGTTGCGGCATCAAATAAGTCCCGGGTATCGTACTGCCGCCGATAACAAGGCGCCCCCGTATTTTTCCATTGTACTCCGCCAGAGCGGTTTCGGTTTCATCACGCAGGGCCAGCATTCTTTTTGCATAGCCATACAACAGCTCGCCGGCTTTGGTGGGAACGGCTTCTTTGGACAGACGGTCAATCAGCCGGCAGTCAAAATGGTCTTCCAGCTCTTTGATGTGACTGCTGATGGTGGGTTGGGAGAGGTGAACGGCGTTTCCGGCTCTTGAAAAACTTTTAAGCTCGATGACCTTGCAGAATATATTTAGCTGCCAGAGATCCATCAGATAACGATTGGCCTAATTGAGCGCAGAACGCTCAATCAGGCGTTAATTGTTATTTGTTATTCGTTATTAGAATTTGATAATTGCTGAGATTCAGGCGCAAGGGCAAATTTCTGTTCCAGCTTTTTTTGGACCAACGCCGGAACCATACCGTCGATATTGCCGCCGAATTGAATGGCTTCTTTTATAATCGAAGAACTGGTGAATATCCAGCGCAATCCGGTCATCAGAAACACCGTCTGGATCTCGCGATTTAACCGCCGATTCATCATCGCCATCTGAAATTCATACTCAAAATCAGACATCGCGCGCAGTCCTCGAAGAATAGCATGGGCTTTGCGGCTGGCTGCATAGTCCACTAAAAGGCCGTCAAAGCTGTCGATTTCAACGTTTTTAAACTTCTTCAAGCAATCTTTGAGCATCGCCATTCGTTCTTCGAGGGGAAAAAGATATTCTTTATTCGGATTAGACAAGATCGAAACAATAATCTTATCAAATAATTTTAACCCTCTTTCAATAATATCAATATGACCGTTGGTAACCGGGTCAAAAGAACCGGGGTAAATAACGACTTTTGGCATATTAGATCAATCCTTTGTTGGTTGGTGTTGGAGCGACAAATGATAAGCTCAACAACAGATACGATTTGATAATGCAATCTATTGAAATTTTGGATTCATACCATATAAATTAAAAAAGAAACAAGCGTTTTTCCGTATCTTCGCTGGTCGGAAATTTTAAATCCAGGCAGATTTTCTGGAATCGGCTCCAGTGGTGAGTGTTCGAGTGCCAGCCGGGCGCCGTTTTCCAGGCATCGGCTCATACCAAGATTTGATAAGGTCGGCTGGATCATATCCTTATTGTACGGGGGGTCTATAAAAACAAGATTGAAGGCGGGTCTGTGTGAAAGGATGATATTTAAGTTATTTAATATGTTCCATTTAATCGTGTTGGCCCTGTTCTCCAGTGAACACGTTTTTATATTTTTTTCTAAGGCTGCCAACGCCGCTTTATGATCGTCTGCAAATAAAACGGATTCAGCTCCCCGGCTTAAGGCTTCGATACCCATCGCCCCGGTTCCGGCATACAGATCCAGGACCCATGCACCCCGAACGCTGTCTCCGAGAATATTAAAAATGGATTCACGCACCCGATCAGCCGTTGGCCGCGTTTTTATACCACGCACCGTTACCAGTTTTCGGCCCTTCAACTCCCCACCAATAATCCGCAAGGTCATTTGTCACCTTACTTTTTATATTATTATAGATTGTAAAAAATAATCTATTTGGGAATAGCAAACTGCAGGTAATTTATAGATGTTCGGTGACAGCAGCTGAAAGCAAAAATGACTATGGTTTCAGGTTTCAGTGTTCAGGTGGCAGGCCAAAGTAGGTGTCAGGTGTCGGGTGTCAGCAAACAGATGACTGAAGGCAGAAAACAGTCTGTCCTTTGTCTTCTGTCATCTGTTTGCTGTGCGCTGTCCTCTGTATCTTCCTGACACCTGACACCCGAAACCTGACACCTAAAATAAAACCGTATTTTGTAAATTACTTGCGGGACACAACGCTATTTGAGGCTCTTGATTTTCTTGTGTAAATAACTCCTCCCCACTTTCATGGCCTTGGCGGTTTTGGTAATATTTTTTTCATTTTGTATCAGTTTTATTTTTATAAATTCTTTTTCAAACGCTTTCCGGGCTGCTTTAAAATCGTCTAATTTCATAAAAGGTGCCGAAACCGCATGGGAGGGGTTACTTAAACCGCCGGGCCGATAGGAATCCGGCATATCCTCCGCATCAATAACATCTTTATCAACCATGATTGCCAGCCGTTCCACCAGGTTGCGTAACTCCCTGACATTTCCCGGCCAGGCATAATTGCTCAACATACTAATCACAGCCGGACTCATCAATTTACGCTTGCTTCGATTCTGAACAGCAAACTCTTCTAAAAAAACCTCTACCAGTAATGGAAGGTCTTCGATGCGATCTCTTAATGGTGGGACATGGATGGGAATCACATTTAGACGATAAAAGAGGTCTTCTCTGAAGGTTCCCTTTTCTATTTCTTTTTCGAGGTTTTTATTGGTTGTAGCGATCACTCTTACATTAACACTGATCGGTCGGCTTCCGCCAACCCGTTGAATTTTTTGTTCCTGCAGCCCCCGCAGTATTTTTGCCTGGGAGCTTAAGCTCATATCCCCGATTTCGTCCAGAAATAGGGTGCCGTTATTGGCCAGCTCAAATTTTCCAACTTTTTTTGCAGTGGCGCCCGCAAATGAGCCTTTTTCATGGCCTAGCATTTCACTTTCCATGACCTCGTCCCTGATCGCCGCACAACTAACATCAATCAGCGGCTGTTCGGCTCGGGGGCTGAGTTGGTGGATGGTGCGGACAACCAGTTCCTTACCGGTGCCGTTTTCTCCGCTAATCAGTATCCAGGTATCTGTGGGAGCTGCGACTTCAATATTCCTTCTTAATTCCTTTGTCCTTTCGGAATCTCCGTCAATTGAATGTTTTTCCAGGGTCTTGGTTCGAAGATATTTGTTTTCTTCTTCAAGGCGTCTGAAATTTAAGGCATTGTTGATCGTTAAAATAATCTTGTCGATGGAAAGCGGCTTTTCAACCAGATCGAAGGCCCCCAGTTTGGTGGCTTTGACTGCCGTTTCGATCGTTCCGTGGCCGGTAATAATGATGACCTGAATGTGGGGATTGTATTTTTTAATTTCCTTCAGCGTTTCAATCCCATCCATCCCCGGCATCCAGATATCAAGCAAAACCAGGTCCGGTGATTCAGAATCAATGACTTTTAAAGCCTCATAACCGTTGACGGCGGTTGAAACCTCAAAGCCCTCATCGGAAAGCAAACCACTTAAAGATTGAACGATCGACATTTCATCATCAACAATTAACACGGATGGTAACATAAATGGTTCCTTTTAGTAACTGTTCGAGTCTATCATTAAGAATCATTTATTAATAAGCTAGGTGCTTACATTGAATGTCCGTTGTTAGTTGCTTGTCGTCCGTTGTATCGTTGCCCTGGTAGATTATGGAGATATTCAGTATCCATAAGGTTTTTAGGCGAATTTACATTTAAATTTAATTAGATCCCAGAACAAATTCACCACAGACAACGGATCACTTACAACTGACTTAATCTATACCGGCAACTCGATAACGAATTTGGCGCCCCGGGGCGTGTTGTCCTGTACATTTATCATCCCGTTGTGATCGGCAATGATGGTGTTTACAATCGTCAGCCCCAGCCCCATTCCCGCCTTTTTGGTGGAAAAATTGGGCTGAAACAATCGGGTCTTATCTTCATTGGAAATGCCCTGGCCGTCATCGACAATTTCCATTCGAACCTTTTTTAAAATCGGATCATGGGCCACACCAATCGTAATATTGCCGGAGCCCTTAAGCGCACTAATCGCATTGTCAATCAGGTTAATTAAGGCCTGCTTCATCTGCTGCCGATCAAGATTTAGCATCGGGATGTCACTGGTATTGTTTATTTTAAAATTGATGCTCGGGTACCCTTCTCGATAGAGCGCTATGGTTTCTTCAATAATCGGCATCAGATGGCAGGGAACCGGATTCGCGCTGGGAAAACGTGCAAAAGAGGAAAATTCATTCACCAGATTACGAATCACCTCCACCTGGCTGATGATGGTCTCGGTACACTCCTCAAATATCGTATCATCCACAAACTGAGCATATTTTCGTTTGAGCCGTTGTGCGGAAAGGGCTATCGGAGTCAAGGGGTTTTTAACCTCATGGGCGATTCGCCGTGCGACTTCACGCCAGGCCGCCATGCGCTGACCTTTTTCCAGTTCGGTTAGATCGTCAAATACCATCAGGGTTCCGATGTGTCGTCCGGCATCGTCCTTCAGTACATTTACGGAAATCAGAAAGCTTCGCGGTCTGCCTTCAATAGTGAGTTTTAGCGGTAATTCAATGGTGTCTCCGCTCGAAAGAGACAGGTTGTCAATAATTTCATCGGCCAGTTCCAAAAACGGGCCGTCCAATAAATTCTTATAGCTTTTGTTCAGTATTTGTTCGGATTTGAGATTCAGCATCTTTTCAGCAGATTTGTTCATGGTCGAAATGATGCCTTTGGCATCCAGGGTAACGACACCGGCGGAAACACTTTTTAACACGATTTCCATAAACTGCCGTTTTTCTTCGATTTCAACATTTTGCTTGCGCAGCATCCGGGCGGAAAGCTCCAGTTGCCCCCGGCTGGTTCGAAGGTCCTGGGTCATCTGGTTGAAGGATTTAACCAGGCTTCCGAATTCATCATCGGCCACCGGATCAATGGTATAGCTGAGATCACCATCGGCCACCCGACGGGTTCCTTCCGCCAGTTCCTTAATCGGAAGGCTGATCGATCTGGCCATATAAAATCCAAACCACACCGCACAAAATAAAACCAGCAGCGCCACAATTGACAGCGATATGTAATAGGTTATCTGGATCGGCTTTTTCAGCAGTTTTATCTGCTGGTATTCGGTAAATCCGCGGCGGATAAACTGCAGATTTTCTGAAAGATCCGGTGGAATCAGAATGGTGGCGACCACAAAACCGACCGCTTCATCGGGTTGCACCGCAAAGGGAACCGTTGCGATGGTTTTGACAAACTCACCGGATGGAATGGTTCGCGAAATGGATCGAATCCCGTCTGCCGGCATGTCTTTTTGAAAATCCTCGGCGGAAATAATCCCAAAATATTCGTTTTCAAGTTTAGGCGCCAGGGCGAAGGTCAGGCGCTCAGCATTGAGCGCATACACCTCAACAGCGTCAAGGTTAAATTCCCTTTGCACAATTCGAATGTAATGGGAAAGGGCTTTGTGTTTTTTTGTATCCAATAAATTCTTGGTTTTTAACTGGTAAGATATTCTTTCAAGGAAAAATTTGTTGTTCTCCTCTGCGCGAGTGTATAAGCGCGCGCCGACCCACAATGAATTTTCAAGTGCCTGTTCGACCGGCACATTGAACCAGAATTCAATGCTGGTGGTAATGAAATTAAGCGCGAAAAAAAATAAGACGGTGGTGGGCAAAAGGGTCAACGATACAAAGGCAATGACCAGTTTGGTGCGAAGTTTGGCACCCAGTACATTTCGCCTGCGATCATAAATGAGTTTTACCAGGTTTCGGAAAACAAGATAGATCATCAAGATCAGCAGCAGCAAATTGACGTTGATCAGGATGAACATTAAAACCGTGTTGGATACGGCAATATCGGCGCCAAAATTAATGACCCTGCTTTCGACAAAGGTCAAAAGGGCAACCACAAACATAATGATCAAAATGAGAATAAATTCGCGTTTGCGCCGTTGGCGTTCTTTTTCCGAAAGCGAAGATTTTCTTTTAAATCTGGGTCGTTTCATGGCACCGTGGTGGGTTGATTACCTACAGGCCGTCATTAATAGATAAAATCGATGGCATACCAATCCGTTTCAAAATCCCACAAAGATACAAAAAACAGGATGTAATGCAGATATAAGGGGAGGGTTTTTTTGCTAACTTCAGCCTTAACTCTGAGTTGGTATTGTTCGCCTTTTTCCAGCCTGTTTAATGGGATAATTTTTAAACTATTGATTTCAGTCATCCATTTTTTGGCTTCTTTAAACGACTTGGTAACTTCGGGATTATCCTCTTTCCAGGAACGTTTGACCGTGAACTCCTTTTTAATATTATCATAAATAATGGTGTGCGTAACCTCGATATCGGCGATCGCCTGGTCAAACCAAAAATTTCGTGTGCGATTCAATTTAGCTAAAAAAGAAAACGTAGAAGGTACGCCGCTTAAAATGGCCTTTTTCATCTCTTCCCTGAAGGCACCTTCAAGATTCAAATAAATCAGCAGGTCATCACGGGTGTTGGAGACGGTGATATGGGTCAGAGTCGCATCCTGGGCAAAACCAGCACGGGGAACAACTAAAAGTAAGCTCAACAGCAGAAAGACGAAGAATTTGGCTCGTTTTAATAACGAAATCATGTGATAAAGTAACCACTACGTCTCGGAATTTCTATAACATATTGAAAGCATGTAGCTTTTAACGACACCGACACTTTCGGTTTCAGGTTATAAATAGCTGAAACCTCTTTAAATAGCAAGTAATTTTGGCGATTATCGGCAGGCGTCGCCCAAACCCGACAGGGTTTGCGGCTTCAAGGAATCGTTTTAGATCCGTATTAGATCCGGCACCCCATAAAAAAAAGATTGTCGGCGACATATGGATTTGCTATAGCTGTCTGGAGTCTGCGGCTAATCTTCCGGTTAAACCGGCTAATCCCGCAAGGTGCACAAGCGCTAAATTGAAAAATGTGATCACGTAGCGCGGGCCACGGCTCGACTGAGTTGGCCGAAGTCTGTGCCCACCGATTTCGGGTCGGCACAGCCCGCCTCGCCTTGCAGACTCGCATGGCGGGCGTGGTGCCCGACCCTACGTTCTGCGAGTATTGCAAGAAAACCGAAGGAGAAGACCTTGCTAGCCAAAGTCCTCAGCAGTGCCGTTCTGGGCATTGATGCCTACCCGGTTGAAGTGGAGGTGGACATCACCTCCGGCCTGCCCACCTTTACCACAGTTGGTCTTCCGGAAGCCGCTGTTAAAGAAAGCAAAGAACGGGTTAAATCGGCCGTTAACAACTCGGGCTATCGGTTTCCGGCCGACCGAATTACGGTTAATCTGGCGCCGGCTGATATCAAAAAAGAAGGAACCGGTTTTGACCTGCCGATCGCGCTGGGCATTCTGGCAGCCACTGGAATTATCCCCCAGGAGCAGCTTTCCCGCTATTTGATATTGGGTGAGCTTTCGTTAGACGGCCGCATCAAGCCGGTTAAAGGGTCTTTGCCGATGGCCCTGGCGGCAAAAGCGGCCGGCTATTCTGCGATAATGGTGCCCTTTGAAAACAGACAGGAAGCCGCGGTGGTCCAGGACATTGCCGTTTTACCGGCAAAAACGCTTTCTGAGATTGTGGGGTTTTTAAGGGGATTTACCCAGATCGCGCCTGAGCGGACCGATATCGCCAATTTATTCGAATACGACAGTCACTATGCCATCGATTATGCCGAAGTCATGGGCCAGGAACATGCCAAGCGCGCGCTGGAAATCGCGGCCGCCGGCGGCCATAACCTGATGATGATCGGTCCCCCCGGCTCCGGAAAAACCATGCTCGCCAAACGCCTGCC
>CBDUUO010000016.1:0-17278 GCA_965370395.1 uncultured bacterium | reverse complement strand
ATTCAACTTTCGCGGCTGGAAGCCGCTCCCACATTAAATACCACTTGTTCTTTCTGGATAACCAGAATAAAAAAAAGCTGCCAACGTCACTGACGTTATTATCCAACCTCATCCAATGGTGTCAATAATATTTACAATAAGGCAAAGTTTCATAAACACATCGTAAACCAGTCCAATCGATCCTCAAGCGGTTTAAATGTCGTTTAATGAATGAATGGCTTTGATTTACAGAACCGAATTTAAAAAAACGACTTGCCATTTATCATGATTGTGATAAGTATGCATCGGTTATGGTAGCAGCATCAAGGGGGTAAAGATAACAAACCGAAAAGAAAAATGATAGTAAATGCTGCTGAAAGAAGGGCGCGCTAGCGGTACCATCCCCCCTAATAGTAAATAAAACTAAATAATGAGGAGGTTCAGCATGAAAAAAGTATTTGTATTGGGTTTGGCTGCGCTGTTTTTAACCGGCATTATTTTCAGCACATCGGTGTTTGGCGCTGACATCAATCTCGCCAAAAAATCAACAATTGAAAAAATCCTGAAAAGAGGTGAGTTGCGTGTCGGTTTTGAATCCGGCTATGTCCCGTTTGAAATGACCAATAAAAAAGGGAAATTTATCGGATTTGACATGGATTACGCCCGCCGATTAGCAAAAGCCATGGGGGTTAAATTCGTACCGGTCAATACCGCCTGGGACGGAATCATTCCGGCACTCATGACCGACAAATTCGATATTATTATGGGGGGGATGACCATCACCCAGGAAAGAAATCTTAAAATAAGCTTTGCCAGCCCGTACATCGTTGTGGGGCAGACCATCCTGTTACATAAAAAACATGAAGACACGGTAAAAGATTACAGGGATCTCAACGACCCCAAATACATTGTCACTTCCAGATTGGGCACCACCGGCGAACAGGCCATTAAAAAATATATACCCAGAGCCACCTACAAATCTTTTGAAACCGAAGGCGACGCGGGTCTCGAGGTGATCAACGGCAAAGCGGATGCCCTCGTATATGATTTGCCGTTCGTCGGGTTTCTTTATGGCAGCCAGGGCAAGGGCAAGACCGTTTTTCTGAGCGATCCTTTCACCTACGAACCGCTGGCCTGGGCTATCAACAAGGGCGACCCGGATTTTCTCAATTTTCTGAATAACTTCTTGAGACAAACCAAGGGCGACGGCTTCTTTGACAGGCTTTTCAAAAAGTGGATCACTGGTACAGACTGGCAAAAGCAAGTTGAATAAGCAGTCCGTATAGCTTGCACTCGTTTTTCACCCATGAGGCGGCCAGCCCCGCCCTTCAGAGGCGTGGCCGGCCGATTGCAAACGATAAAGTGAAAACCGAAAGGTTTTATTTAATCTCTCCAGATAGCGCATTAAAAATAACCTTATTAAGAAGGGCTAAAACAAGCCTATGGGCCAATCGGAAAATAAACAGCCTTTAATCAGGCCTGCCAAATACAATATATGGGTCGGCGTTTTCTGTGTATTTGTCTTAGTAGCGGCCGGCTCTTTTTATTATGCCTCCCAGAAAATCGAATATATTTGGCGCTGGAACCGGGTTCCGATTTATTTCGCATACAAAGATACGATCGGTATCACTTCCGAAATAGATGGCGATGTCGAATCGATCACAACCGGCGATAAAGAATCGGTTATCACTGTAAAAGGCCTTGGTGAAAGCGAATCATACAAAGCCCCGGCCGGCAGCGTGGTTGATGTTGACGAAGGCGATATGGTCTCCATCGGCGACACCCTGGCGATCTACCACAAGTGGAAACCCGGGCTCTTGCTTATCGGCCTGTGGCTTACCCTCCAAATCAGTGTGATTGCAACCATTTTGGGAATCATTATCGGCATTATCGGCGGTCTTGCGCGCATCTCTTCCAATCCCGCTTTGAGATGGATCACAATCATCTACGTTGAAATCATCCGCGGCTCGCCCTTGATGGTTCAAATCCTGATCTGGTATTTTGTTCTGGGAACCGTGATCAATGAACTGCTGGCCGCTTACGGACTGGGGCGGCTTCCGGCCTTCTGGTACGGGGTGGCGTCCCTGGCCTGCTTTGCCGGCGCTTACGTTACCGAAATCGTCAGGGGCGGCATCCAATCCATTCACCGTGGCCAGACTGAAGCCGCCCGTTCGCTGGGCATGTCCTACGCCCAATCCATGCTGCATATCATCTTGCCCCAGGCCTTGCGCCGCATATTGCCGCCGCTGGCGGGCCAGTTCATCAGTTTGATCAAGGATTCTTCTTTGCTCGGAATGATCGCTATTCGCGAATTGACCAAGGCAGCCAGAGAAGCGGTTACCGTCAGTTTGCAGCCCTTTGAAGTTTTTTTTCTGGCAGCAGCACTTTATCTGGTTTTAACCTTCACACTTTCCATGCTGGTTCAACGACTTGAAAAAAGGATGGCCATCCAGTGATCGACGTGCAAAATATTTCCAAAACGTTTTGGGTGCCCCATGAAGTCAGGGCCCTGGTCAATGTTTCCACCAAAATTGAAGCCGGGGAGGTGGTGATCGTCTGCGGTCCTTCCGGATCCGGCAAAAGTACCTACCTCAGATGCCTCAACCGGCTGGAGAGAGCCGATTCAGGCCATGTTTTTATCGACGGCATCGATGTGCTCGACCCCAAAACCGATATCAATAAAGTCCGGGCCGAAGTCGGAATAGTATTCCAGTCGTTCAACCTGTTTCCCCATAAAACCGTGTTTGAAAACATTGCCCTGGCCCAGAAAGTGGTCCGCAAACGCTCCAAAGCCGAGGCCAAGGAAAAAACCGATTTTCTGCTGAAAAAAGTCGGTATCCATGATAAATCCAACGCCTACCCCGATAACTTATCCGGGGGCCAGCAGCAGCGCGTGGCCATCGCCCGCGCCCTGGCCATGGATCCCAAGGTGATGCTGTTTGACGAACCCACCTCAGCGCTGGATCCCGAGATGATCGGCGAAGTGCTGGATGTCATGAAAACCCTGGCCAAAGAGGGCATGACCATGGTGTGCGTGAGTCATGAAATGGGGTTTGCCCGGGAGGTGGCCGATCGCGTCATATTTATGGATGAAGGGGCGATTGTCGAAGTCGGCACCCCTGAGCACTTTTTTAAGAATCCCACCCATGAGCGCACCAAGCTGTTTTTGAGCCAGATACTTTAATTTGTAATGCAGTATCAGAAGGGCTTTCCACTGTTCTCATGTGCGCTAACGATCCGTACAAAACAACAAAATCCGAAACTCTAAATTCGAAATTCGAATTTGTTTCGGATTTCGATATTCGGATTTCGGATTTGATAGTTTCCGCTTCCACCATATCTTGTATCCAAACCATTAAAATTATACCGTAACTTGTGTTTTTTCTTTACAAGCGGCCCTCACCCTGCTATGATCTGCCAGTGAAATTCAAAACAACTTTCCCATCTTCTTTCAAGCCCAGATTTGCCTGAAAAAAGATTCAGCAGGTAAGTCTCAGGCTTTTTTTGAAGAAGCAAACGTCCGTCAATTATTATAGCGGCTGTCAAAAATTTGTTCCAATAATCTGTCATTGCGAGGAGCTTTGCGACGAAGCAATCTTTTGGAAAACCTGAGAGATTGCTTCGCTTCGCTCGCAATGACTTTTGAAATATTCGCTAAGTCAATCGGAACATATTTTTGACAATTACTATAAAATAAAAAATTCCAAGGAAGATAAGTTCATCAGGTAAAACGATCTGAGGAGATCGTGATATATGAAATTAAAGAAACTTGAAGTCACCGGATTCAAATCCTTTTATGACAAGGCCAACATTCAATTCCCACAGGGCATCTCCGCCGTGGTGGGGCCCAATGGTTGCGGCAAAAGCAACATCATCGATGCGTTGAGATGGGTCATGGGGGAGCAAAGCGTCAAGCAGCTGCGCGGCAAATCAATGGAAGACGTGATCTTCTCGGGTGCCAACGGCAGGGCGCCGTTAAATATGGCCGAGGTCTCTTTAACCCTGTCAAACGAAAATGGCGATAGCCCTGAAGAACTGAAAGAATTTACCGAAATCAACCTTACGCGTCGCATCTACCGCTCGGGTGAAAGCGCTTATTTTTTGAACAAACAGCCCTGTCGCCTGAAGGACATTCACAATGTCTTCTGGGGCAGCGGACTCGGGTCCAAATCCTACGCCATCATCCAGCAGGGAAAAATTGGCACCATCACCGATGCAAACCCGGAAGAGCTCCGCTTTTTCGTCGAAGAGGCCGCCGGCGTCACGCGCTATAAAAACCGCAAAAACGAGGCGCTGCGCAAAATCGACATCACCAAAAACAATCTGCTGCGCGTCACGGACATTATTTTGGAAATTAAACGCCAAATGACCAGCCTGAAACGTCAGGCCCGCAAAGCCGAAATCTACAACAACTACCAGAAACAAATCAAAGCCCGGGAAATATACCTCGGCTTACATTTTTATGAGGATTACGCCGCCCGGATCCAAGAGACCGATTCCCTGTTAAACGAGTTGCAGGATTTGGATATCAGCCACACCACCAAGATCAAAAAGCTGGATGCCTCAATTGAAGAGATCAAGCTCAAACGCTGGCAAAAAAACCAGGAAATATCCGAACAAAAATCGAATCAATTTGAAACTCAACGCAACATAGACCGCTACGAGAATGACCTCGTTCACTTGCGCAAAGAAATCAAAAGACTTTCTGAAGAGTCTGTCGAGCTTAAAGCCGCCCGGGCTCAACTGGAAGAAAAAAATCAGGAGATGCTTTCTGAAATTGATCAGGTAAAAAATGAGGCTTCTGCGCTTAATGAAGAAATCGCCACGGCAAGGACCCGGATCCATCAGGAAAGAGCGTCTACCGAAACGATTACCGAAAAATTAGCGACGCTCAATAAAGATCTGGAGTCGAATAAAGCCCGCTTAATGGATTTGATCGCCCGGGAAGCTCAATACAAAAACATCTATCAAACCACCATTAACAATAAAGAAAGCCTGCAAAAACGCTTGACAAAGGTTGATGAAGACCTGGACCAGGCCCAAAAAGAAATTAACCGGGCTCGCGGGCTGGAAGGCAAGGCCCGTGAGCAGCTTGAGACCATTAAGCGCCAGATAAATGATCTGGAGGATCAGCTCACCACGACCGGCAGCCAGTTGGAACAAAAAAACAGCGCCCTCGGCCAACAGGTCAAATTGACCCAGACGCTTGAACTGGAGCGCAACACGGTCAAATCAAGCTTAAATACCTTAAAGAAAATGGAGGACAATTTCGAATGGTACCGCGACGGTGTCAAGGCTATTATGAAGCCTCAAAGCACCGATGGGTCCTCAATCAGCCAGGAAGTATCCGCTAAAATCATCGGACTTATGGCGGATATTATTGAGGTCAAACCGACCTTTGAAACCGCCGTGGAGGCGGTTCTGGGCGACGCGCTCCAGTACATTATTGTTAAAGACCAGGATGCCGGCCTTAAAGCCATCGATTATTTACAGTCCAGCAGTGCCGGCCGAAGTGGATTCATCCCGGTTTCCGCCGTGAAACGCGTCGATAAAGATCAGGCCGACAGCGCCGTTTCAGGGCAGCTGCTTTTAAATCAGATTACCGTCAAGTCCGGCTATGAACCCATTGTCGAGGCCCTGTTGGGCCATGTGGTCTTCACAGAGGATATGGCTGAAGCCATAGAGATGTATAACCGCAATGGCGAATCAAAGACGATTGTCACCAAAAATGGTGATGTTGTTTCCCCCCAGGGTATCCTGGTCGGCGGCAGCAAAGATAAACTGAACGGTATTCTGGCCAAAAAGCAGGAGCTTAAAGATCTCAGCCGCCGCAGTATCGAACTGGATGGGAAACTGGAAAAAGCCCGTTTGGATCAGAGCACATTGGAATCAGAGGCTCGCCATCTGGAAAGCCAGCTGCAACAGCTTACCGTAAAGAAGAATAAGGTCTCAAAAGCCGAAATCGAGGCCGAAAAAGAGCTGGTAAAGGCTACCGAAGAACTAAAAAATGCCGATCGCCATCTGGAAATCATCACACTGGAAAAAGAACAACTGCAGGGAGACGCCAGCGATATCGATGAAGAAATGAGCAAATATAATGCGGCCCTGGCTGAGCTGTCGACCGAAGTTAAGACTGCCCAGGATAAAGTTTCCAATATCTCCACAACCATCGGCACGGTTTCGAGGGAACTGGAAGAATACAATCAAAAGGTCGTCGATCTGCAAATGCAGTCAACGGCACTGAATGCAAAATTGGAAAATGCCAACAGCAGCTTAAGGCGACTCACAGAATTTCATAATGACAGCTTAAACCGGCTGGAACAACTCGCAAAGGAAATTCACGAAAAACAGCACAGGAAAGAAACCACAGAACAGAAAGTAACCGAATACGATCAAATGCTTTCTGAAATGTATCAGAACATGGAAATACTTGATCAGTCCCTCAAAACCAATGAAGCGCATTACCAGGCCATTGATACGGAACTCAAAGACAGCGACAGCAAGATATCGGATATAAAAAGCCAGCGCGAAAAGACATTGGAAAAAGTCCGCCTGCTGGAGCTTGAACAATCCGAGCACAAAATCAAGCAAGAACATATTGTCCATCAGTTGGAGGAAAAATATCGCAAGTCGTTTTCGGTACTAAAAGCCGAGTTCAATCATAATTCAGAGAGTATCGAATTGACTTCGGAAAAAACCATTGAACAAATGGAAGAGGAACTGGCGACCCTTAAAGCCAAAATAGTTAAAATCGTTGATGTCAATCTGGCCGCCATCCGGGAATATGAACAACTCAAGGATCGATTTGGTTTCCTTGAGGAACAACGTGATGATCTGGTTCGTGCCATTCAGGATCTTTACAAGGTGATCAAGAAAATTAACGACATCACCCAGAAACTCTTCCTGGAAACCTTTGATTTAATCAATCAGAAATTAAATGAAGTTTTTCCCAGGCTTTTTGACGGGGGTATGGCCAAGCTTATCTTAAAAGATCCGAATGATCCTCTGGAAACCGGTGTGGAGTTTATGATCCATCCGCCGGGGAAAAAACTGACCCGTTTAAGTCTTCTTTCGGGCGGTGAAAAGGCCATGTCCGCCATTGCTTTCATATTTTCAATCTTTTTGATCAAACCGGCTGCTTTTTGTCTTCTGGATGAAATCGATGCCCCACTGGATGACGCCAACGTATACCGGTTTAATGATTTGCTTAAGATTATCGGGGAAAAATCACAGATTATAATGATCACACACAATAAACGCAGCATGGAATTTGCCGATACCCTGTTCGGAATTACCATGGAAGAAAAAGGCATATCCAAGATCGTCTCGGTTAACTTTGAAGCTGCCCATTCCTCTAATTAAGATTAGACATGGTTTTTCGCAAATCAAAAAAAAATGGGTGCGAAGATGAAAATACTTCATCAGAATTTTCAAGTGCACCCGCTGAACAAACCGGCCCGCAGCCCGAGGCCGAGACGACCGGCGGATATTTCCGGCGGTTAAAAGACCGGTTATCCAAAACCCGCAAAACCTTCTCCGATGGCTTTGATCGAATTTTTGCCGGCAAAAAAAGGATCGATGATGACCTCTTGGAGGAACTTGAAGAATTATTAATTACTTCGGACATCGGGGTTCAAACCGCATTGACGCTTATAGAAAAGGTATCATCATCAAAAATTTCTGAGGTGGATCAAATAAAATCCTTTCTCAAAGATGAAATTTTAGCAATTCTCGAACCCCAAACAGCGGAACCGGAAATACCGTTGTCTCATCCCCGGGTAACAATGATCGTTGGGGTGAACGGAACCGGCAAAACCACCACCATCGGCAAACTTGCTGCCAGAGCAACGGCTTCCGGGAAAAAGGTCCTGATCGGAGCAGCGGACACGTTCCGGGCAGCCGCCATTGAACAATTAATGATTTGGGCCGAAAGAGCAAACGCAGATATCGTCAAACACAAGGAAATGGCGGACCCGGCAGCAGTTGCTTTTGATGCGGTTGAAGCCGCACAAGCCCGCGGCGCCGATCTGGTGCTGATTGATACGGCCGGCAGACTGCATACAAAAGTAAATTTAATGGAAGAATTAAAAAAAATAAAACGCGCCATTTCAAAAAAAATGCCGGACGCCCCTCATGAGATATTGTTGATTCTGGATGCAACCACCGGTCAAAATGCCTTGTCGCAGGCCGAGCTCTTTAACGACGCCCTTGGGGTTACCGGTTTGGCGCTGACCAAACTTGACGGCACAGCTAAAGGCGGCATCGTCATCAGCATATTCAATACCTTGAAAATACCGCTCAAATACATCGGCATCGGGGAAAAGGTGGAAGATTTACAGAAGTTTGATGCCGCTCAATTCGTTGATGCCCTTTTTTAAAAACCCTTTGACGTCATTATCAGAACGGTCACTTTACCGAAAATTTGGTGAATTAATTCTCGCAAATGCCATCATGCAGCAGTTCAGCGGGGATTATTTCAAAAAAAGTGTTGTATAGTGCAGATTTCTGTTGACATAGATTTTAACTTTCTATATGGAAACAGGAAAATAGGCGATCGGTTAACATTAACCAAACCCAAGCAAAATAAAACAAGAAGGGGGTAAAGCATTATGACAAAGGCAGAACTGGTAGAAAAAGCGTCCAAAGATGCAAAAATTTCAAAGGTTGCAGCTGCGGCTGCGCTGAACTCATTTATGGAAGGTGTGACCAAAGCACTGAAGAAAAAGAACGGCAAGGTTACACTGGTCGGCTTCGGCACATTCCAGAAAGTCCGCCGTAAAGCCCGTAAAGGACGGAATCCGCAAACCGGCGCGCCCATCAAAATTAAGGCCACCAACGTCGTTAAATTCCGCCCCGGCAAAAAACTTAGAGAGTCCGTGTAAGCAAATCAAAAACAACGGGCGATTTATTGTTGAAATAAATCGCCCGTTCTGTTTCTACCGTCCCAATTGATTTTAAATCAATTGGGAGTTATTCGTTATATGTTATTGGTTAATCGTTTGTGAGGAACAAGTAGGTTTCAGGTGTCGGGTGTCAGGTTTCAGGATTCAATGATTGAGGAATTCAGGAATTGAGGGATTTAGGAATTAGAATGACAGAATACCTTTAATTCCTGAACACTGAAACCTGAAACCATAATCATTGCGACTTTTGTAACATCTTTGGGGGACACAACACTAGAAGGTGATATCAAAACCGTTATACTCCCCCGTGTAATCCTGCCAATTCACATCAACCTTGTCCACACGGGACATCCTTGGCCCTTGCCGGCACCAATTAAGGGTAGCATCAACATCCTGCTGTCGACCTTCAAAAACAGCTTCGACCGTGCCGTCGCGTTTGTTCCTCACCCATCCCAGGACACCAAACCCTTCAGCGGCACGTTGGGTTTCCACCCGAAAAAACACCCCCTGGACCCGTCCGGATATGACGGCATGGGCCCTTACCTGTTTTTCCATGGTTACCTCACAATTATTTGGCTTGAAAGCTATAATGCCGGGAGGCTGGAAGGCTAAAGAGCTATCATCAGATCTGCCTGCCAGCTTCCAAGCCTCCAAGCTTTAAAGCCTTCTGGTTTACCCGAACAACTCTTTAAACCTTGCTTCATCAATCACCGCGACTCCCAGTTCCTTGGCCTTGGTGAGCTTTGAGCCCGGAGATTCACCGGCGACAACATAATCCGTATTGCCGCTGACGGATCCGCCGACCTTACCGCCGGCTGCCTCGATTAATGCTTTGGCCTGGAACCGGGTAAAATTTTGAAGTGCGCCGGTCAACACAAATACTTGGTCTTTGAGCTTGCCCGTTTTCATTCGGGCTGCCGTCTCGAGTTTGACACCGCTGTCGAAAAGCTGCTTGATGATATGCAGATTTCTTTCCTGCTCAAAAAAATGGGTGATACTTTCGGCCACGATCGGCCCGATGCCTTCAACGGATTCCAATTCTTCCCGGGGGCAGTCCATGAGCGCATCAAGATCATGAAAATGGTCGGCCAGCAGCGCGGCCACATGCTCGCCAACATGTCGGATTCCCAGCGCAAACAGAAAACGGGCAAAAGCGATCGATTTGCTGTGTTCAATGGCATTTTTCAAGTTCGCGGCTGATTTGGCACCCATGCGCTCCAATTCGCTGAGGGCGTTTTCATCTAATTTGAAGATATCGGCAAAGGAAGACAACAGTTTTTTATCTACCAGTTGATCAACGAGCTTCGTACCGAGACCGTCGATATCAAAGGCTCCCTTTGAAGCAAAATGTTTGATTCGTTCTTTAACCTGGGCGGAACAGCTTGAATTGATGCATCGGGTTGCCGCTTCTCCGGCCATTCGGACAACCGGTGAATCACAGACCGGACATTGCTTGGGCATCTTAAATCGCGTCTCACTTCCATCGCGCTTCGATGCGATGACTTTTACGATCTCCGGGATGACGTCTCCGGCTCTTTGCACCAGGACCTGATCCCCGATGCGGACGTCTTTTTTTTCGATTTCATCTTCATTGTGCAATGTCGCCCGACTGACCGTAACCCCGCCGACATTCACCGGTTTCAGATGGCCCACCGGTGTCAATACACCGGTACGCCCCACCTGGACCTCAATCGCTTCGAGTGTTGTGGTTTCCTGTACGGCTTTGAACTTATAGGCAATCGCCCATCTTGGGCTTCGGGACGTCGCCCCCAGACGCTGCTGCAAGGCAATGCGATCGACTTTAACCACTACCCCATCGATGTCGTAAGCGAGTTGATGCCGCTTTTCGCTAAGCTCCCGGTAGTAACTCAGCACGGCCTCTATGGCAACGGCGGAACGAATGAGCGGATTTGTCCTAAAACCCCATTTTGTCAAAGACTCAAGAAGCTCACCGTGCGATTCAAATTCAAAGTCTTCCACAGTCCCGACACCATAGAAAAAAATCTGCAGCGGACGTGCCGCGGTAATTTTTGAATCCAGCTGCCGCAAAGATCCAGCCGCAGCATTTCGCGGGTTGGCAAACGGCAGCAGTTCCTGATCGATTCGTTCCTGGTTAAACTTTTTAAAGGCGTCAAGCCCGATAAAGACTTCTCCTCTGATTTCCAGTCTTGGCGGTATGGCGGTCAAACCATCGGTTTGCATCACCAGCGGGACCGTTTGAATCGTTTTGACATTGGTTGTGATCACCTCCCCGGTCAAACCGTCTCCCCGGGTAGAAGCAGTAACCAGCTTGCCATTTTCATAGATAAGTTCCACAGCAACTCCGTCCATCTTGGGTTCAGCCGTGTATAAAATTTCGTCCCGGGTATCAAGATTTCGTCTGACTCTCCTGTCAAACTCCAGGATATCTTCATCGTTAAAGCCATTTTCTAAACTCAGCATGGGGATCGTGTGTGCAACGGTTTCAAATTTTTCCAGCGGCGGTGCGCCCACCCGGGCAGTCGGGGAGTCGGGGCTGGCCAGCTGGGGATGATCTTCTTCCAGCAGCTTCAACTCCTGCATCATTCGATCATACTCGGCATCTGAAATTTCCGGATCATCCAGCACATAGTAGCGGTAATTATGCCGGTGAAGGGCTTTTCTTAAATCATCAACTTTTTGAATGATTTGAGGGCTTAAATTTTGCGGCATACGTCTTTTATCACCCCGCAGGCGGTCTTGCGGCCGTGTTTGAATTTATCCATTTTAAATCCGGGACGCCATTTAAAAGAAGCTAACTCATCAGATACAACAGCCATCGCAGCCATATCGACACCACGAAACTTCGCCACCGTAAACAGGGCTGAAATCTCCATCTCAACACCAATCGCATCCTGGCGTTGAAAGTATTTCACCTTTTTGCGGGTTTCCCTGTAAATCGCATCCGTAGACCAGATCGTCCCGTTATGGAAATTGACCTGATTTTGTCTCAACTCGTCGTTGAGCTTTGTTAGCATTGACGCTGAAGGAAATGATAAGCGCGTATCATTGTTTTTATAATGCCCGGAAGTACCTTCATCAATAATTGCAGATGTCGCAACAACAATATCGCCAATTTTGATCTTTTCGGATAGGGAACCGCACCAGCCTAAGAAAATAATTTTTTTAGCCCCCCAGGCGATCAGCGTTTCAAGCACCATCGTCGCATACGGCGCTCCCACTACCGGGCCGGTTATCGAAATTCCCGCGGCTGAAGGGTTAGCGGGGTATAGACGGCTGGTGAATAGTTTTTGATAGGTACCGCTGTCAAAATCCAGCAATTTGCAAAGCCGAGATAGATCGGTTTCAGTCCCTGCGATCACGGCCACAGGGCCCAGGTGCGGTGAACATTTCCCTTTTTTGGGAAATATAATGGCATCGTTGTCGTCCATTTGCGACATCCCTTATCAATCGATTGCTGGATAATTCCAAACAGCCAGTCAGGGGTTTCGCCCCAATTGGAATGCTGGAATGCTGGAAAATTGGGTCTTGGAATACTGCGGCATTGGGTAAATGGCAAGATTCGCTCTGACGATCAGTCTTAAAATGGATAATTTCCTTTGAAAACCCACTATTCCATCGTTCCACTATTCCATTATTCCGTGTAGGTGGCATAAAGCCAGTGTCGTTAGATGCTACATGCTTCAGTATGCTATAGAAATTTCTAAACGTCTGCATTACTGAGGTTTGTGGAAAGAGGTCAAATCATCTTTAATCTCATCGATAATATCGTATAACCACATCAGATCCTCGATGGTCAGCCGGCCGGCCTTCAGCGGTGCTCTCTCGCTGCCGTCTTTTTTTAACAGGATCCGCGGTCCGATTTGAACCTTGGGTTCACCGTCACCATATTGATTGATTGAAACCATCAATCCGGTTTCAGCACATTTCCACTTTTTTAAAATTTTGTCTTTTCCCGCATCATACGCCATAGTAACCATTAACCTCCATTCAATTTGAGCATTTCTTCATTTTCATGGTAACGAATTTAATGGGTCAAAAATCGGTTGTCAATCAGTCTTTTCCATTTAAAAAAAACTTGACAACTTGGGACAACCCATATATCGCAGGTTGGAATTCAGATGCCAGAGAACAGAGGGCAGAAGACAGATGGCAAAGACTTGAAAATGAAACGCCTTGTCTGTCGTCTGTCCTCTGCTTTCTGTTATCTGTTGACTGTCATCTGAACCCTGAAACCTGAAACCTGACACCTGACACCTGACACCTTAATAAATATGCCGATTCCAACCCCTTTTCACGATAGAACTTCAGAATTATGCACCAGCTACAGATGGACCGATTGGGCGGGTTATTACGCGGTTTGTTCCTATAATCTGCCCAATGGCGGCGAGTATTACGCTATTCGCCATGCTGCCGGCTTAATTGATATCACACCGTTATTTAAATACCGGATTACCGGAACCGATGCCGCCGCATTTCTGTCCCGCATCATGGCCAAGGATATTAAAACCATAAATATCGGTCAGGCGGCATATTGCTGCTGGTGTGATGATTATGGAAAGATTATCGATGATGGAACCGTTTTTCGCCTGGACGAAGATCGCTTCCGTGTGCACACCGCCGAACCCATGCTGGCCTGGTTTGAACAATTCAAACGCGGTTTTAATATCACCATAGAAGATATAACGCAAACGATTGCAGCCGTCGCCATCCAGGGACCCACATCCCGCGATATACTGAAACAGCTTACAGATATGGATATGGATTCATTGGCGTATTACCGGGTGGTGGCGGGCAAGCTGGATGGACTGGATGCCCATATATCCCGCAGCGGTTATACCGGCGACTTAGGATATGAGATCTGGGTGGAAAATGCGGCTGCGCTGCCCCTCTGGGATGCCCTCATGTCCGCTGGAAAGCCCTATTTGCTTCAGCCCGCCGGCCTGGATATTCTGGACATCACCCGCATCGAAGCGGGATTGATTCTAAACGGTGTCGAGTTTCACAACGCTGAGCATTGCCTGATCGAATCCCAAAAATCAACGCCCTTTGAGTTGGACCTGGGTTGGACGGTTGATCTGGAACGAGCACCCTTTAGCGGCCAGCGGGCGCTTAAAGCCGAACAGACCAGCGCATCGCAGTACGCATTGGTCGGACTTGAGCTGGACTGGAACGAACAGGAAGCGCTTTACGCCAAACACGGCCTGCCGGTTCAGGTTGCAGCAGCCGCCTGGCGCAGTGCTGTACCGGTCTATGACAGGGAGGGCTCCCGCCGGATCGGCAGGGCAACCAGCGGCACCTGGTCCCCCATCATCAAGAAAAACCTGGCCCTGGCCTCGGTGGAAAACCAGTACGCTCAGCCGGGCACAAAACTCAAAATCGAATACACCGTGGAATATCAGAGAGAAACCGTTGCAGCGGTGGTTACGCCAATGCCTTTTTATAATCCCGAACATAAAAGAACCTAATGACTCAAATAGCCCAACCGATCCGAAACCGTATTCCGACGCAAACCTTTGACGCCATTATTGTCGGCGGAGGACATAATGGGCTGGTCTGCGCGGCCTATCTGGCAAAAGCCGGGAAGAAAGTCCTCGTTTTGGAACAACGACATATTCTGGGAGGAGCCGCTGCCAGTGACGAGATCTTTGCGGGCTTCACATTTTCGGTTTACTCTTACGTGGTTAGTCTGTTCCGCCCGCACATCATTCGTGAGCTCGAACTCACCCGGCACGGATACCAGGTGATACCGCTGGAATGCACGTTTACACCATTTCCCGATGGTCAATCTCTCACGCGCTGCGGAGATCCGGAAGCCACCCGGCGCGAAATCGCGCGATTCAGCCCCAAGGATGCGGAAATTGCGCCCCGCTTCTCAATAGCCATGACCAAAATGGCCAGTTTCATTAAACACATCATTGACGCGCCCTCTCCCGACCCCGCTTCTTTTAGAATCGGTGAAATCGCCAAATTGCTGGGCCTGGGACGCCGTTTCAAAAAACTGGATGCCGACGACCGGTATTTATTCACCAAGCTGATGACCATGAGTGCTGTGGAGTTTCTGGACCTGTGGTTTGAATCCGACCGCTTGAAGGCACCCATGTCCGTCAGCGGCATCATCGGCACCTTTCTGGGAGTGAGATCCCCGGGCACCGCTTATGTTCTGCTGCATCATTATATGGGAGAAATTGACGGTGCCTTCCGGTCCTGGGGGCTTTCAAAAGGCGGCACCGGAGGTGTCAGCCTGGCCTGTGCACGCGCAGCCCGATCATTTGGCGCTGAAATTCTGACCGAAGCGCCGGTGGAACAGATTTTGATAAAAGACGGGAGCGCTGCCGGCGTGGTTGTGCGGGGCGGACACGAGATCAAAAGTAAAACTGTTATTTCAGCCGCCGATCCGCATCAGACATTTTTTAAGATGGTGGGCGAGCAGCACCTGGACAATGATTTTATGCGGCAGCTCAAACGCTTCAAATACAGAGGCAGTTCTGCCAAAGTAAATCTGGCCGTAGACCGCCTTCCGGAGTTTAGCTGCAAACCGGGCGACGGACCCCATTTGAAGGGCGACATCACCATTGCCCCGGATGTTGACTATCTGGAAAAAGCTTACGATGACGCCAAATACGGCGATTTTTCAAAAAAGCCGTTTCTGGATATCGTCATCCCGTCTTTGACCGATCCGACCGTGGCCCCGCCGGGCAAACACGTGATCTCGATTTTTGTGCAATACGCACCCTACCACCTGAAAGAAGGGGCAGCGCAATGGCCTGAAAAACGCGAGGCATTGGGAGACACGGTGATCGACACGCTGGCCGAATACTGTCCGAATCTAAAAGATTCGATTTTACACCGTCAGGTCGTAACGCCCTGGGACCTGGAACAGGATGTGGGCCTTACCGAGGGCAACATTTTTCAGGGTGAGCTGAGTCTGGAGCAACTCGGCCCGTTTCGGCCGGTAGCCGGCTGGTCCCGCTACCGGACGCCGGTCAATAATCTATGGATGTGCGGTTCCTGTGTTCATCCGGGCGGGGGCATTATGGGCGCCCCTGGTGAACTGGCTGCCAAAAGCCTGCTTAAGTCCTGATTGATTCAGGACTTAAGCAAGCGTTATTGGTTATTGGTTATTCGTTAATTGAGCGGTCAGGGAGTTTTACCGTCATGCCAGCGCAGGCGGGCATCCAGGTGTCAGGCAAAATTAGGTGTCAGTGTTCAGGTGTCAGGTTTCTGGTCGCTGGCTGCTTGCTGTTGCCTCCTGGCCACTGGGATGCTTGATGCCCGATACTGAGCCTCTGAACGCTGAACTTTGAACCTTGGGACCAGGTAACTGACACCTGACACCTGGTTTTTCCTGACACGCGAAACCTGACACCCGAAACCTTTGTAATCGTGATACAGCCACGAAGATGGCATTAACGGCGCAATTGAAGGATGGACATGTCGACAACCCACGCATACGATGTAATTATAATCGGCGCCGGTCACAACGGCCTGACTGCCGCGGCCCTGCTGGCCAAACAGGGCCGCAAGGTCCTGGTACTTGAACAGCGCAGCATCATCGGCGGTCTGGCGGCGGGAGAAGAATTTCACCCGGGATATCACTGCGACGGCTTGCTGCAGGATACCGGCCAGGTGCGCGCCCAGGTGGTCAGGGCCCTTGATCTGAAATCTCAGGGCCTGAAAATTTCCCCGCGCAGACCACCTGTTCTGGCTTTGGATCTCGCAGGCCGCGGGATGCTCCTGGGTAACAAAGACCGCCATACAGCCAAAGAAATCGGTTTTTATTCACCTGAAGATGCCGGGCAATATCTGAAATACCGCAAATTTATCAAACACGTTGGCGGTGTTGTCAATCGCATCTTCGACGCACCACCGCCGGCGGTTGAGTCCCCCGATGGTCGAACGCTCTGGGATCTTTTCAGGACCGGGTTTGCACTGCGGCGACTGGGCAAAACCACTATGCTGGAATTTTTGCGCGTCGCACCCATGTGTGCCGCTGACTGGCTGAACGAATGGTTTGAAAATGATCGCTTAAAGGCCGCACTGGCCGGTGCCGCCTTAAGCGGTAATTTTGCCGGCCCCTGGAGTCCCGGCACCGCCTTTAACCTGCTATTGTGGGAGTGTTGCGCCAAACACAGCATTAAAGACGGCCCCCGGTCCCTGATCGCCGCTCTTGAAAAAGCGGCTCAATCTCAGGGGGTTGAAATTCGAACCCAATCCGAAGTCAGTGAAGTGCAGGTTTCCGGGGGTCAGATCACGGGTGTGGTGCTAAAAAGCGGTGAGCATATCCAGGCCCCCATTGTCGGTGCTTCCTGCGACCCCCGGCACACCTTTTTGGACCTGGTCCCGGGCAATCAGCTTGAGAATTGGCAGGAACGCCGTATTCAGCATATTCGGGGTACCGGAACCACAGCGAAAGT
>CBDUUO010000015.1:0-17565 GCA_965370395.1 uncultured bacterium | reverse complement strand
AAGGCTTCGGCCAGATCAAAATCTTCGCCTTCGGCTAAATCGCTGCAGCGCTGTCTTAACCAGTCCTCCAGATCCGAAACCTTCTTTGATTTTGCCTGGCTTTCATGACACCGCAGGGCTTTCAGTTTTAGGTCAAATGTATCGGTAATGTCGGAAAGATAGTTGATATCCTCCGAAGCCCAGAACAGCATTTCCTTCACTTTGTGGGGCTGCAAGCCCTCTTCGAGCAAATCCGGATAAGCCAGATGATCCCTGGCATAGGGAAAAACCGCATCGATGGTGACCTGGCCGGCGATACGATGATCCCGGTGCCATATGTAACGGCGGTAAGGATCGGCGGTAACCACCGTCTCCGGCCGGTAGAGCCGGATCATACGCACAATCTGTTTTCTAAATTCCGGTGTGTCTTCAAGCCCCTGATCCGGATTCCCCAAAAATAACACCTCCCGCACCCCCAGGACGTCGGCCGCAGCCCGTTGCTCATCCTGCCGGATTTCGGCCAGCTCATCGGGCTTTATATTCGGGTCACTGGTTCCTTTGTTCCCGTTGGTGCAAACCACATAGACAACCTGCTTTCCTTGCTTTGTCCATCGGGCTACCGTTCCGGCAACCCCGAATTCAGCATCATCCGGGTGGGGAGTCACCACCACTACATCCGCTGGTTCCGTCACCTTAAACCTCCTTATTCAATTGTACGGGTAGATGATATCTTCCGGGCAATTCAGGATGAATTATTGTAAAATACAAGATATAAGAATAACAAATTTTGCTTATTGCTCAAATTGCTTTATTAGTATTAAAGATTACATTTATACCGCTTTCCATAATTATGTTCCGAAATACGGAATTGCGGTATATTCATTGTGCATTAAGATTTGAAAATATAACCAGTTTTCACCAATAGCAAGTTAATAGATTAAGTTTCAGTTGACTTCGAAGCAATCACGGATTCTCGACAGGATTTAATAATATGGCTAGCGGGTCCCTTAAATTTCGTAACTATTCCTCCGATGATTTTGACAGATACTTGCAGCTGCATGTTGAAGCTGAGCAACTTGACCCTTCCGGGGGCTTAATCTCCGCACAGGCTTTGTCAGATCATCTGGGGCGGCCAAACTTTACTCCGCAAAAGGATTTATTCGTAACCGAATTTAATGAAAAACTAGTTGGTTGCCTGAGCGTTACCCTTGAACCTGGAATTCAGCGCGCTCTTTTGGATTGCCTGGTTCATCCGCTGCATCGCCGCAAAGGAGTTGCATCAAAACTATTCACCAGCAGCATGCAGCGAATCAGGGCGGCTGGTATAAAGACTGCGCAGATCAGTGTTTCTGAAACCAATTCTGCCGCCAAAAGCCTGCTGATGAAATTAGAATTCCAATTCATCCGGCACTTTTTTGAAATGAAGCTGGATTTTAATAATATTCAGCTGCCGGCGGCCGGCCAGGGCCCCACTACCAGCCACAGGTTAAAATCTGGAGAAGAAAATCTTCTGACTGAAATCCAGAACCGCAGCTTTGCCGACACCTGGGGTTTTACCCCCAACACCGCAGAAGAAATTGCCTACCGCCTGAATATGCACGGCCGTTCACCGGATGATGTGATCCTGACCTACCTGGGTGATCATCCGGTTGGCTATTGCTGGATAATCATAAACGCTGAAGAAAATGCAAAGAGGAAGAAAAACAAAGGCCTGATTCATATGCTGGGGGTGGATCCGGATTATCGCCAGCAGGAAATCGGCAAAGCCATATTATTAAATGGATTGGAAGACCTTAAGAACAAAGGTGTTGATATCGTCGAACTGACGGTGGACAGTGAAAACCCGGCCGCATGCTCCCTTTATGAGTCGGTGGGGTTTGAGGTTTATGCCAAAACGGAATGGTATGAAAAGACTGTTCCTTAATATTTGTAATGATTGAAATTTGAGAGATACGGTTTAGTTTTGATCGCGCCAAATCTCAAGCAATGTCAAGTCATCACTTGCATTGGCATTCCCCCGCCACTTGGATATGAAATCGAATAATCCCTTACCCCAGGGGGGGCCCTTTGCATCTTTTATAAAGTCGACCAGGCGCTCATTGCCAAACAGCTCATTATCTTCATTCTGGGCTTCGATAACGCCATCGGTAAAAAGGAGAATCGATTCCCCGGGAGAGAGCAAAATTTCCTTTTTCTCGTAACGGACATCCGGCGTGATACCGAGTGAAATTCCATTTATCTGAGGACAATTGCCAATTCCACTTTCAGCGATCCACAAAGGCTGTAAATGGCCTGCAAGCGTAAGTTGCATTTTCCCGCTATCGGGCCAATACCTGGCAAGAACGATGGTGGCAAAAAACCCTTCTTCGGAGGTCAGACTGTGCAACCTGTTGTTTACGGTTTCAAGAAGCGTGTCTATCTCGTATTGATTTCGTGCTTCACCGCGGATTTTTGTTGACAACGCCGCCATAATCAGAGCAGCAGGAACGCCTTTATCGGAGACATCGGCGACATAGGCCAGTAAGCTGCCGTCCGGCAGGGGAATCACATCGTACAGATCGCCACCCACATAGGTGGCGGGAACAGCCACGGCCCAGATATGGCTCCCGCCTGTTAAATCCGGAATATCCGGCCAAAATAGAGATTGAATCTTGGTGGCGGTTTCAAGTTGCGCTTTAAGCTGCGCCGACTGCTCAAGGACCATGTCGTGCAGCGACTTAATCCGCAGCATCGACTTCACCCTGGCGACCAGGGCGGCATGATCCACGGGCTTGGTCAGGTATTCGTCACCACCGGCCTCGAGACCGGCAACGACGTCTTTTGAATCCGCCTTGGCCGTGACCATAATGATGGGCATAAACGGCAGGGAGGCGTCCGCCCTGAGGTGCCGGCAGACCTCGATGCCGTCCATTTTGGGCATCATGATGTCCAGCAGGATCAGATCCGGCTGCTCGTCTCTGGCCATCGCCAACCCCTCTTCGCCGTCTGCCGCGGTGATGATCTCGTAATTGTTGGCGGCAAGACGCGCCTGCAGAATATCAACGTTGGTGGGATTATCATCCACAATCAAGATCAGTGGCGGCGTTCGCATTATTCCCCCTCATAACCTACTATTCCAGGTATTCACGGATCTTTGCCAGGAGCTCACGCGGACTGAACGGCTTGGTGACATAGGCATCGCAGCCGGCCTCAAACGCCTTGACATCATCGCCGCTCAGCGCATAGGAAGTAACCGCAATGATCGGGATCGCGCGCAGGGTGGGGTTGGCCTTGATCCGGCGTGTGGCCTCGTATCCGTCGAAATCCGGTAGTTGAATGTCCATCAGGATCAATTCTGGGCGATGGGTCTCGGCCGAGGTCACTCCCTCTTGCCCGGTGACCGCCTCGAGCACCTCGTAGCCGGCGCTTGTGAGAAGGTCACGCATGATCCGCCGGTTATCTTCATGGTCTTCGATCACCAGAATCGTTTTTTTCATCATTAATCCCTTTGCCTCTCGACTCGAACCGGCAGTGTGAACCGGAAAGTCAAGCCTTTGCCCACGTTGGACTCCACCCAGATACTGCCGCCGTGCATTTCGACGATCTTTTTGGCAATCGAGAGTCCGAGACCGGTTCCGCCCTTTTCCCGGGTAATGGATCCGTCGGCCTGGTGAAACTCATCGAAGATCCTCTTCTGATTGGCTTGCGAAAGCCCGGGACCCGTATCAGACACGGAGACCATAAACGTTTCGTTGGAAACGGTCGCTTCCACCCCAACTTCCCCTTCCTCGGTAAACTTGATCGCGTTACCGAGTAAATTTAAAAGTACCTGGGCAATGCGTTGTTCGTCGCCTCTACCTGTCGCCAGATCCGCGGGGACCCTAATTTTCAACCCGAGTTTTTTCTCCGCCGCCAGCGCCTCAACCGAGGTGAAGACCGTTTGAACCACCTCTCCCATCGAATATTCATTAAGAGAAAGGGTCAGCTGGCCGGCCTCGATCTTGGAAAGATCAAGAACATCATTGATCAGGCCGAGGAGATGGCGCCCATTTTTTCCCAAGCGTTCTAAGACTTCCCCGATTTTCTCCGGTACATCACCGTAAATGTCGTCGAGGATCAGCTCCGTGTAGCCCAGGATGGCATTCAGGGGGGTTCTAAGTTCGTGACTCATGTTGGCGAGGAACTCGGACTTGTGCTTGTTGGCAATTTCGAGCTCACGCTCTTTTTCCTCGATCTCACGGAAAAGCCGCGCGTTATGGATTGCAAGCACCGACTGTGCCGCAAAGGTCTGAAGCAGGTCCACCACCGGCGCGGAGAATTCGCCGGCCGACCTGCGCCGAACGACCAATCCACCAATGAGTCGGTCTTCGCGCAGCAGCGGCACTGCCAGCATCGCCCGAAAGCCTGCCTCCTTAACGAAGGGCAGCGGGTAGTCCGGGACATTCCCAAGATCAGGGATCTGTTCCGGTGCCCGCTTTATGGCGGCGCGACCGATTACGGTTTCATCCCCCACGCCATGGGCGGATTCGCGCAGCGCTTCAATAAACTCTGCGTCGACACCGTAGTTTATCCGCGGCACAAATACTCCCTCCGCTTCCTCGAACTCATAAATCGTTCCGGCATCGGTCTTCGAAAGCTGCACGGCGTGGCGAACAATGCTTACCAACACCGTCTCCAGATCGAGGATGGAGCTGACCACCTGGCTGACTTCCCCCAGGGCTTTCAGCTCTTCCACTGACCGCGCCAACTCCCGGGTGCGTAATTCGACTTTTTGCTCCAGCGTTCGGCTGTGGTCCTCCAGTTTGTCCTTGCTCTCTCGAAGCTCTGCGAATAACTGCTTGATCGATCCCCGCATGACATCCAGATGCTGCGCCAGTATTCCGATCTCGTCACTACTGCTTTTATCAACAAAGGCGTCCAAATCACCCCGGGCGATCAATGAAGCTGATTCCTGTAATTTCAGTAATGGGGAAGAGATATATCGTCTTGTGATGAAGATGGATGTGAGCCAAATTGCCGTAATAATAAGGATTAACAGGGCAATCGTGCCGTAAATTTGAAAAAGCACCTGTTTTTTCACGTTTTTGCGCGACATCACGATTAGAATATTGCTGATTACGCTGTCTTTAAAGTAAATATCGGATGATTTGGCTATCAGATCAGAGCCTTTTAACAATTGCAGGGGTGTTCCCGATTTAATTTCTTTGAGTTGAAAACCAGGGCGTTTTTCTCAGTGATAAGCTGATCTTTCCACGATATCTTCGTATAAACAATTGATTCATCTAAAAATAAGGCTTCAACAAAATCATTTACAACCATGTAGTCCATATTCCATAGCGGTATTGGCAGACTATTCTGCGCAAACATGATGGCGTTGTCTAGCCGCTGTTCCATCCACCTCTCCATTCTGCTGATATTAAAGAGGATAACAACCGCAGCAAAAGCAATGAGTAATAAGGTAATGATGCCGATCAAGGCATAACTAAAACGACGGCTGATGCTGCTGACTTTAGGAGAGGTTTTCGACGAGGAGGCTTTCTGCATGGACACAATCCTTTATGACTTATTGCGTCAGCCACTTGTTGGCGAGGTCTGGGTTAGAGCAATCGGTGTGTTTTAGTCTTTAATCTCTGGAAATGGATCATCTTCTAATTTCATATTCCATTTTTTCCGAATTTGCATGATGGTGCCATCCGCTAATATTTCATTAAAAGCGTCTCTCCACTTTTGAACAATTGAATCCGAGGTCTTCTTTGAAAAAGCAATCATAAGATCCATTTCCCGCAAGTGATAGACCTCCTCAAATTCAGTGTAATCAACTCCGGCCAAATCACAAACCGTTCTTAGTCCCGGTATTTTATAGGCCCATAAGTCTATACGCCCGAGAGCAAGCTTTTTCGCATTTAATTGTTCATCCGAAACAGGTTCACAATTTGTAAATCCATGCCTTTTGAGCAAACGCTCTCTGGTGTCATCTCGAAGTGTGCCGATGCGTTTTACTTTTTTGGCATCTTCCAGGCTGTTAATTTTGATACCTGAGCCCTTTTTGGCGACAAGAATGTCTCTTTTCTTCGCTAAAGGACCCACCCATTTAAATTTATCTTGACGCACTTTGGTATGCGTCATCCCAAACAATATAACATTTTCGTCTTCCAGAGCCATTTTGTAAGCTCTTGCCCATGGATAAACCTGGATTTGTTCCTGAGACCTCACTCTTCTCTGGATTTCTTTTACGATCTCCACAGAAGGACCAACCAGGACACCGTTTTCTACATAGTTTAAGGGGGCAAATTTTCTGTTAAAATAGTCAACTCTGCTGACAGGACAGATTGGCCCGCGAGTAGAACCATTGAGGCCGCTATTAGAAAAAGCTTTTTCATAATCGCCCTCCTTTTATGTTTTACGGATTAAAGACCTGAATACTTCATGAAAATTTTTATGCAAATTAAAGTGATTATTTCCTCAGGATGTGGCACAAAATAGGCTATGGTCAGAATAAAGGCAAGACAAGGTTTGAGATGCAACGGCGATTTTGCAATCCCGGCCAAGACGAGCGTTCAGATAGGGACATATTTATTAAATAGGATCAACAAAGTCAATAAAACTTGTTATCAATCCTTAGAAACACAAATGATATCTGCGGCGCAAATTTACTCTTCTGACAATTTTTCACGGACAAACTGAATCCCTTCTAAAACCTCTGTTGCGGGTATTCCCGGTTTTAATTCGATGACTTTGATGGTATCGGATTTGAGGTAAGGTTTTAACGCTTGAAAATCAATTTCGCCGGCACCCGGTGGAAGGTGATCATCAAGGCCGACGGCATCGTGAAGGTGAATCCCGATGAGCCGATTACCATAGGTTTGCAAAAGAAAATTTTTGGGAATTAAACCCAACGTTTCATTGGCATGCGCATGACCGGTGTCATGCCAGTAACCGATGGGGGCGCCTTTAAAATTGGCGAATATCGCGCCAAAATCATCCAGACCGGGCAGTTCATGGTAGTGATACCGATTTTCCAATCCCAGCAATACGCCCTGTTTTTCAGCAACCGGCAACAAGCGATCCAGGCTATACAATAAATTTTCCAAATGTTCAGGCTTATGCCGGTCCCGCTCCGCCAATTTTTTTCGGATAAAGGCTTGAGCCTCCTTTGAATCAAGCCGATTCGAACTAAAGAACCGGTAAAACACTTGCATTTCGTGGTTCATTTCCACAACCCCGCAATGCAATACGACTGCCGCAGCTCCCAGCTCACCCGCATGTTTAATGCTTCTAATTGTAAATCGAATAGCATCCTGACGCTCCTCATTGTCGGAGCTTGATAGAAGAAATAGATCGCCGCTGCCTTTTGAATCCGATCTGGCAGAAGGAATCGGAAAATAATTATGGACGCTGACAACCTTTAACCCGGACTGTCTCAGCGGGTTCTTCATCTCTTGATAGAAACCTTCCGAAATGCGATAGCTAACCTCGATTCCGGTGATCTCAAGATTTTTCAGCACCGCAAGCATCCCTTCAGCAGTTGCCGAACCACCTGACTGCCAGGATGTCGAAATGGCAATCTTCATTCAAAATCCTTTCAGATTGGGTAAGTAAACATTTGTTAACCACGTAATTTCTATTTGTCAAAGCACTTGATATAAATTGACACCGCCTGATGAACCTCCTATATTTCACAAACCATACCCTGTTTTTGGTGATGCATCTTTAACACAAAAAACGCGACAACCTCTCCAGGCAAAATGAATCAACAACCCATAGGGGAAAAGATGTCCAGCCGCAAGCGCTTCAGGGAAACCATGGGCTACAGCAGGCCGGACCGCGTCCCATATTTTGAAGAGGGCATCCGCAAGGATGTGCTGAAAGCCTGGCGGACACAGGGGCTGGCCAAAGATGCCGATCTTGCGACCATGTTTCCCTCTGATTTCCGGGAACGAATCGAGGTGGACCTGGAACCCCGCCCCAAGTTAATAGCTAAACTCGATAAGATTGCGGACCTGAAGAAATTTCACCGCCGCCTGAATCCTGCCGACAAAAAACGGCTTCCAAATCGATGGTCCAAACGGGTCCGGGGGTGGCAATCGAGGGAGCATGTACTGATGCTATATGTGCATCGCGGCTTTTTTCTGACCATGGGCGTGCGCAATTGGCGATCTTTTACCGACGTGATGATGATGCTGATGGACCAACCCGATGTCGTTCGCAAAAGAATGAAAATTCAGGGCGAATTTGCGGCCCAATTAACCGACCGGATCCTGCAGGAAGTGGAAATCGATGCAGTGGTTTTCAGCGAGCCCATCGGTGGAAATGATCGACCCCTGATTTCACCGCAGATGTACGAAGAATTTGTGCTGAGCAATTATAAACCGGTTCTTGATGTGCTTCATCGCCATCATGTGGAAACCGTTTGCTTTCAGACCTTTGCCAATGCCAGAATTCTGATTCCCGGCATCCTCAAATCGGGGTTTAACTGCCTGTGGGCCTGTGAAGTCAATATCGATGCCATGGATTACCGAAGCCTGCGAAAGGAATTCGGCCGCGATCTGCGTCTGATCGGCGGCATCGATCTGGACGCGCTGCGTAAAGATAAAGCGGCCATCCGGCAGGAAATCGAAGAAAAAGTGCCCCCGTTAATTGCGGATGGCGGCTTCATACCGCTGGCCGACGGCCGCGTGCGTGCAGATGTGCCGTTTGAAAATTATGTCTACTATCGTCAGCTGCTTGCAGGGGTGACCCAAAGAAGGTAGAAGTTATCTAAAAAAGGAGGCGCTCAATGGAAATAAACCCAAACTTATTGGCTCCCTGCGGCCTGTATTGTGGGGTATGCGGAGTTTACTATGCCACCCGGGATAAAAACAACAAATTTATGGAGACGCTTCTGAATTTTTATCAGGATAAGATGCCGGGACTCGAAAATGTTTCCATCGATGATCTGAAGTGTGAAGGGTGTCTTTCGGAAAGAACATCGATCACTTGCCGAACCTGCTCGATAAAAGATTGCACCCGCAAAAAGGGATATGCCGGATGCCACGAATGTAATGAATTTCCTTGTGAGCATATCGAAAATTTTCCCATGCCGGTCGGAAAGAAAGTTATTTTACGAACCATACCCTCTTGGCGACAGGAGGGGACTGAAAAATTTGTCGCGGATGAAGAAGCACGGTATGTTTGTCCAGATTGCGGCAATAAAATTTTCAGGGGTGCCAAAAGGTGCAATAAGTGCAAAATTCCACTTGATCTCGATTAGAAATGATTTCAGTTCAAAATAAATAGTAAATCGATTGCAATTTTTGGCGAATTTAGATTTTTAGGTCCTGTTTCTTAATCATTTCCGCCGCGGCGGATTGAATTTCGTCACTTTCATCTGGAAAGTGACGAAAACTAAAATATCCATATAATCCTGTCGATCCTGTCTAAAATAAGAAAGGGAAAAAAATTATGCCGATCGCTGAAAAAATGATCAAGATGGTCGAAGGTATGGAAATGGTCAAAAATATGTTCGAAGAGGGTGCCCGGCTTAAAGCCGAGCATGGACCTGACAAGGTCTTTGATTTCTCTTTGGGAAATCCGGATGTCCCGCCGCCGGCCGAATTCAAAAAGGTGCTCAAAGAACTGGCAAATGACGAATCCCTCGGTCATGGCTATACGCCCAATGCGGGATTTCCGCATGTCCGGCAGGCGGTCGCCGATTATCTCAGCGGCTTGCACAATGTTAAGCTCACCCCGGATTTAATCATTATGACGGTGGGCGCCGCCGGTGCCTTAAACAACACCCTCAATGCCGTCATTAATCCCGGCGAGGAAATTTTAGTGCCCTCCCCCTACTTTATTGGCTACGACCATTATGCGTTCATTGCCAATGCCGCGATTAAAACTGCTCCTACGGATGGCGACTTTCACCTGGATACCGCTGCCGTCGAGTCGGCGATTACGGATAAAACCCGGGTAATGTTGATCAACTCGCCCAACAATCCCACCGGTGCGGTTTATTCGGCAGAGGAGCTGGCTGAACTGGGCCGGGTGCTGGATCGCGCCAGTCAAAAATACGACCGGCGCATTTATCTGGTAGCGGATGAGCCCTACCGCAAAATTGCTTATGATGTGGAGGTGCCCTCCATATTTCAGGCCTATGCGCATTCGATAATCGTCACCTCCTATTCCAAGGAACTGTCTTTGGCCGGGGAACGCATCGGCTTTCTGGCGGTCAGCCCGGATGCTGAAGACGCCGGCCAGGTAGCGAGTGCCGCTGCGGTGATCAACACCATGCTGTACGTGAACGCCCCCAGCCTGCTGCAGCATGCGGTTGCCCGGCTTCAAGGCCTTACGGTGGATGTTTCCATTTACCGGCGCCGGCGGGATCTGCTGTGCCGGGGCCTTTCTGAAATCGGCTATGAATTTCATGTCCCCGAAGGTGCTTTTTACCTGTTTCCCAAAAGCCCGATCCCGGATGATGTCAAATTCAGCCAGATCCTGAAAGAGGAGCTTATCCTGACGGTACCGGGTGTGGGTTTCGCCGGGCCGGGCTATTTTCGCTTATCTTATGCAGTTCCGGATTCAACCATCAGCGCATCTATGGAAGGTTTCAAACGAGCACTTGAGAAAGTTTAATCTGCAATTGGCTGAAAAAAACACAATGCATAATTGAATGCCAAACTTGACCTTAAAAAGGTGACCGTGCTATCTTATTGATGAAAGAAATATGCTAACCCAAAAGCATAGGAAATGTCACATGAACTAAGTATTGAAACCCTGTTTTTCACAATTAAAACAGGGTTTTGTCTTTGGTGAATAAGAAACCTTCTGATTGGAAGCTATTTAGGAGTATGCCATGAAAATCAGATACATACTTTGGGGGTCTCTGACTTTTTTGATTTTGCTGAACGGATGCGCCGGCACCGAAAAGAAAGCAACACAGCCAAGAGATCTAGATTACATCAAAGCTATAATCAATGAAAACCCAAGTCGAATTAACGAAAAAGATAAGGACGGTAATTCTTTTCTTCACCTTGCGGTGCGCGCAGGAAACGCCGATATCGTGAAATTCTTAGTCTCCAAGGGTGCTGATGCTAATATTAAGGATAATTATGGTCAAACTTCTCTTCAAATTGCTGCGCATTCAGATAATGCAGAAATCGTTATGCAACTCGTATCCCATGGCGCTGAAATTAATATCAAAAATTCTATTGGCAATACCCCGCTACATGATGCTGTAAACAACAAACAGATCCAAATTGTAAATTATTTAATATCTCAAAGGGCTAAAATTAATACAAAAAACATTAGAGGCAAATCTCCCCTGCATGATGCTGTTATTGATCGTAGTATTGAAATATCAAAACATTTGATCTCAAAAGGATCAGCGGTCAATGCAAAAGATGATGATGGAAAAGTTCCTCTTCACTATGCTGCCGTCAATGCGGATTTAGAATTAGTAAAATATCTAATAACGAATAGCGCTGATGTTAATGCAAAGGATAAATTGAACAGGATTGCGCTGCATTACGCAGCGGATGAAGGTTATTTGGAAATCGTAAAATATCTCACATTAAAAGGTTCTGAAATTGATGAAAAAGGGGCTTTTTATCTAAAATTGGGTTCAATGGAATTAATTTTAGGATGCACCCCTCTTCATCTCGCTGCCAGAAATGGCCATTTGGAAATCGTAAAATATCTAGTATACCGGGGTGCTGATGTTAATTTAAAAAACAATGAAGATAAGAACGCATTAGATTTAGCTAAAAAACGTGACAACCAGGAAATTGTTGCTTTCCTGGAATCTTCAGAAGAATGGGTTCAACTATCGAAAGCCGGAAAAACTGTTGCCAAACCCCCGGTTAAGCAGGCACCCCTGAAGGAATCTATAAAAACCAAGCCTCGCCCCTATCCGGATATCGATTTTGGAAGTTATTCTGCACTGATAATCGGCAACAACAATTACCAATATCTTCCCCAATTAAAAACAGCCCAAAACGATGCAAAAAAGGTAGCCGAAACCCTGAAAGACAAATATGGATTTAAGGTTACGCTGCTTCTGGATGCCAACCGATCTGATATCTTGCTGGCGCTAAACAATTTAAGATGGAATCTGACCCAGCGCGACAATTTATTGATTTACTATGCCGGACATGGCTGGCTGGATAAAGAGGCCGATGAGGGCTACTGGTTACCTGTCAATGCTCAAAAGGGTAATATGCTCGCCTGGATCTCCAACTCCTCTATCACCGCCAGCCTCAGGGCTTTGAAAGCCAAACACGTTCTCATTGTTGCCGACAGCTGCTTTTCCGGAAAATTAGCCAGAGGGGTTCATATCGTTAACAAAACCTCTGGATACCTTTCGCGTCTCTCCCAGAAAAGGGCCCGTTCTGTGATATCTTCCGGCGGGCTGGAACCTGTAATGGACAGCGGTGGAAGAGGTGAGCACTCCGTATTTGCATCTGCCCTTTTGGATACCCTCAGAGAAAATAAAGACATCATGGACGGTGCGCAGCTATTCAACAAACTGCGCCGGCCGGTAATGCTGAATTCGGATCAAACTCCGGAGTATTCTGATATTCGCAAGGCCGGTCATGACGGCGGGGAGTTTCTTTTTGTGCCGGTGAATAAATAAACTATTTTTTAAACACCCTTGGTGGAAGTTTCAATAAAAATGCATGAATACAATAAGTTAGTTAAAATAAAATCCAACACGATTTTGATTTTCTTTTTTGTTGCGCTCAGTGCTTTAACAATGAATTGCGCCTCAACAAAACCTGAAATGCCTCAAAAAGAAGAGAACGCATATATCGATAAAGATCTGGAAGCGCTAACCGATCTGTGGCTTAAAGGGAATCAGTACCGGAATCGTGAAGAAATACTAAAAGAGCTCGAGCGCCGGCGCGCGATCGATCAGCTTATTTTTTGTTTTGAAATCGCCGGTTGGCGAATGGGACCCACAGGAGATAGAAAAAAGGATCGATTATATATCATCAACATTTTCGGCAAGCTAAAAGATCAAAAAACTGTTCGTTTGCTTACCGATCAGTTAAATAACATGGATTATGCCTTGTGCACCCAGGCGCTTGATTCGTTGAGCAAAATTAAGGACCCCGCCACTGTCGAGAAAATACTTCCGCTGCTTTATGATAAAGACCCTAAAATACGCGGCAAAGCCGTGCACACACTGGGTGAAATAGGAGACCCTAAGGCCACTGTCCATATTAGTCGGCATTTAGCCGATAGTGATATCTTTGTAAGGAAACTTGCAGAAGATGCATTGAAAAAATTAGGGGGCCCTGATGAGAAGATTGAAGCGTGGAAAAAAAAGCTGAGGGGATGACCCTTGATGACTTATATGCTGCTCAACTTAAATATCAAAAAACATTGACTGAAAAAGAAGAACTCCAGGCCAAACTGGAAAACGAAACGGATATTAAGCAACAATTGGAGCAATCGTTGAAGGAACGCGAATCGGCCCTTCAAAGAAAAGAAGAACTGCTTGAATCTCTTTATGAGAGCGAACGCAAGCTTAAAAGCAAACTCACCCAGTTAAATATCGCCAAACAGCAATCTGAAGAATACCGGCAGGAACTGGAAATACTGAATACCAGGGTTCAAAGATTAAATGTGGAATTAACGCAAGCCAAGAGCCAAACGGCAACTGCCAGCGTTAAAAATGAGCTCGATAAAACCCTGCGAAAAAAGTCTGAGCTGGAATCAGATGTCAAACAGTCCCAGCAAAGAGAATCCGTGCTCAAAGAGGAAATTACGAAATTAACGGCGGTGGCTGAAAAAACCCGCATGGAGGCTGAGGATGCCAGGAAAGAACTTGCCGCGATGCGCGATCGCGAAACCCAATTGGTCCAGCAGGTTGATGAGCTCAAAGAGCGGCTAAATCGAGGCATGGCTCCGATCGTGGTCGTTTCAAAGCCGGAAAACGGAATAAAGATACAGATGCCGACCACGATGTTGCATGTGGTGGCGGTAGATGACAAGGGCATCAGCGACTTTGAGGTAATGTTAAACGGCCAGCCGCTGAAATTATCGTCGACACGCGGCATCAGGGTTTCCGCCGCAGAAGATGAGCCCAAACAGAAAAAAATAGCGATCACCGAAAAGCTGCAGCTTGCCTATGGACAAAACATTATTGAGGTCACCGCCACAGATACAGACGGAACAACGACGAATGAAATAATTACCATCACCCGGGACAAAGAACGCGGGGATGTCTGGGCGGCGGTGATCGGCATTAACCAGTACCCAAATGCCCGCCCTTTGAAATATGCGGTCAACGACGCCCTGGCATTCAAGCATTATCTTAAAAATTACATTGGATTGCCCGAAGACCATATCTTTTTCTTAAGCAATCAAAACGCAACCAGGGATAACATCCAGAGCCTATTGGGAACCAAGTTAAAGCGAAGGGCCTCAAAAGAAGATACGGTTATTATCTTTTATGCCGGCCATGGCGCCGTGGAAACTGATCCGACCAATCCGGACGGAGATGGGTTTGAAAAATATCTGCTGCCGTACGATGCCGAGCTAACTCTTCACATCTGCAAGATCCATCCTTATTATTAGGTTACCCTTATTCCGAGCCACATCAACTTTTGGTGTTCAACAGGAGCAGAAAACATGTATATCAAAATGTCAGATTTTTTTATGGGCATGGGCAAGCAATTTACTATGGAGGTCCTGGACATTGCAGAAAAATTATTTCAGAACGAAGGCGAGGTTTTGTTTCATGAAGGGGACCCGGCCAAACATTTTTATGTTTTGCTCAAAGGCAGGGTGAAACTCAGCCTGGGCGAAACCGGCCCGGTCGTCTATATGGTTCGTCAGCCGGGGGAAATCATCGGCTGGTCGGGCCTGATCGGCAGGGATAGTTATTCCGCCTCAGGGGAATGCATGCAGGAAACCAATCTGCTGAAGTTCGATCGGGACAATTTTCTTGAAATCCTGCAAAAATATCCCCAGAACGAAGCCCTGCTTTTCAAACGCCTGGCAGAGATGCTGGGAAATCGTTTGCTGGATCTCTATCCGACCATAGCTTGATTGGCGACTAAGTTCAAATAGACGCCTTCTTATTCCTTTCCACAATCTCAGCAAATATAAATACCCATATCTCCAGAGAAACAGATCAACAATTGGTGCACATCCCGGGTCCGACCCCCGGCGGCAGGTTGTTGCTGATGTTATCGTCATGGCCTACGGAAAACGTTGACATCAGTTTTTTCACACCCCCCTGGCAAAGGGGGCATTTCACGTCGGTATTGTGGCTCATAACGAGCTTATCAAATTTGTAGCTGCATTGTTCGCAGTTATATTCATAGATGGGCATGGCTTTCCTCCATATTTACGAGAATTCGAGTATTTAATACAAAGATAAGTTCGGTCGGACCGATTCGCAAGAGGGATGGCAGAAAGGACAGAGTGCATATAGATGATGTATTTGACAAACAGTTTTAATTGTGACAGACGGAAGCCTTAATCCAAAAAAGGGGGATTTTTAATATGTATGCAAAAGAAATCAGCGAAATCGAAAATCTGATTCAGAAGCAGGCTCAATGGCGAAATCGATGCATTAACCTGATCGCCAGTGAAAACGTTGTCAGTCAACGTGTTAGAGCTCAGGCCGGATCCGATTTCGCCCATCGATATGCAGAAGGCCACCCGGGAGAACGGTACTACAGAGGAACATCGTACATCGATGAAATCGAAAACCAGCTCACGACCAATTTAAAGATCATTTTCGAATGCGATCACGCCGAGGTCAGACCCATCAGCGGCACCAATGCCAACGAAGCGGTTTTCAGCCGCTTTGTCAGCCCCGGTGACGTGGTAATGGTCAACTCAACTCCGGCCGGAGGCCATATCAGTCATCATCGGGAAGGCTCGCTTGGAAAATTCACTAAAAATATCATTGATATCCCCCTGACCGAGGACGGATATCATCTTGATCTGGAAAAAACGATATACTTGATCGAAAAAACCAGACCCAAAATTATCGTCATTGGCAAAAGCCTGTTTTTATTTCCGGAGCCTGTCCAGGAGCTTTCAGAAGTCTGTCAGCAATACCGCACGCGAATCCTGTATGATGCAGCCCACGTGCTGGGTCTGATTGCCGGCAAGCAATTCCAGCGACCATTAAAAGAAGGTGCCTTTTTAATGACCGCCAGCACCCATAAAACCTATTTTGGCAGCCAACGGGGTCTCATCCTGAGCAACATGGAAGATGACGACTGGCGCAAAATTGACAGAGGTGCTTTCCCCGGGTCATCGAGCAACCACCACCTGGATACGCTGGCCCAGATGGCCACAAGCACCTATGAAATGATGGAATTCGGTGAACAATACGCTCTGGACACGATTAAAAATGCCAAGGCGCTGGCGGCTGCCCTGGACCGCTTTGGCTTTGATGTTCAGGCCAAGGAATTCGGGTATACAGAAAGCCATCAGGTTGCAGTGAATGTGAGGGGTTTTCGCGGGGGTGAACGGGTCTCCAAAAACCTGGAGATCAACGATATTATTATCAACATGAATATGCTGCCGCATGAGCCGCTCAAGGCACACGATCATCCGGATGGCATTCGAATTGGTGTCCAGGAAATGACACGATTCGGGATGGGTGCAGCGGAAATGGAACGCATTGCCGAATTGATGAAGGAATGCATCATCGATAAAAAAGAGGTTAAGGAAGAGGTTAATCGCTTTCGATCTGAATATCAGCTGGTTAACTACAGCTATGATGAACCGAGACCCAAACAGCTAAAGGTATTGGAAGGGAAGCGGCTGGACAACTAGAACCCATCTCAAAAGAAAAAAGGCAGATCCTGAATTGGATCTGCCTTTTTGCTTATGGCTCCCTGAATGCCGTTGTTCTCATGCGCGGTCATTCGCTTTTTAGGGTTGAAGCCCGCAGGGGAAGATGCACGCACATTCGAGAGACCAAAAAGATGCTGATCATTTTTCCTATACATCTATACAAATAGCATGCCAAATGCGGTGAAATTTCAAATATTAACTAATATTTTAAGTAATAACACATGCTTATATAAATAGTGCCGTTGAGCCCGATAGAAGATTATGAAAATATTTTCACATCGAATTGTGAAAATATTTTCATAATCGGCAAATTTTTGACGGTTCTACTTATTGGATTTCACGAAGGGAAATATATCCGTATAGCCGGTCATATCCGTAATTAACAGAACTAGAAAAACGATGAGGGCAACAATAAGAAGGGTTGTAAAAAAGTCACCGCCGGCAGGAAGCTCTTGTAATTGATCGGCAACGAGGGTCGCTTCTTCATCGGTCAGACTATCAATGCGGTTTTTGGCCTCCCGGGGATCGATGCCCTGGGATACCAGCGCGTTTCTCACATCCTCGCGGGCCAATAAGCTTTTAAGATATTCCCGGGCATTTTGCGTACGATCGGTATTGATAACCGATTCGGTTCCGATCATGGCGGCCGTGGCAGACTGATACGGACCGGAGAGTATAAACATAAAAACGGCCAAAAAAAGGCCCACCGGCTTGAGAAAGATGCGAATATTCTTCATATCTGACCTCCTGATGTAAGATGATGCCTATATATTTAATTCAATAGTGGATGTCAATTGCAATTTA